>JAFAPL010000982.1 GCA_019247135.1 Chloroflexota bacterium
CGCCATTGTCGATAGCTTTGATCCGCCGCGCACGTTGCGCCTGGACCTCAACGGTGCCGTCGACGTTGTCGAGATGGAGCCGACCTCGCGCCAGGCAATGTACGACCGTGAGCTCGAGGCCTTCGTTGCCGCAGTCCAGGACGGGCGGCCAGCGGATCGCCCGTTCGAGCACGAGCGCCTGGTCCAGGAGACGCTGCTGCGGCTCACCCGCGGTTGGCCCTAGCGGACTAGCGCGATCCGAATCGCGCGCCCGTTGTGCTTGCCGGGATCGATGAAAAAATCTACCGAGACCGTGAAATTGTTGACGAAGGCGTCGCGCAGCAAATCGGTCATCGCTTGACGCACCGGTTGATTGCTGTCCGTGCGCAACTGAAAACCAAACGCCGCTGATGGGTCCGAATTCAAGATGAACACGACCTCCACATCTAACTGGTCGGTCGGCGGCCCGAATCCGGTTCCGACGTCGTGTGCCCGCAAAAACGTCAGTTTGCCCTGGCTATTCTTCAGATCGGCCAAGGAATCATGTGCTCCTTCTGTCAGACTGTTCTGGCCACGCGGATGACGCTGCCAATCCTGGGTGCGGTGCGAACGAAGTCAATCGACACCGGCCGATTCTGAACGAATGCCGTCCGCAGCGTGTTGAGCATCGCCCGGCGTGTGGGCGTCTCCGCATCTGCACGTAACTGGAAGCCGAAGGCCAGAGACGGCGAGCTGTCCAGCAAAAAGACGACCTCCGCATCCAGTACGTTCGGCGGTCGGCCGAAACCTGTACCGACTTCATGTGCACGCAGAAACGTGAGACGTCCAGACGTATTCACCAGACTCCCAACTGGCGTATCTGTATTCACCTGAAAGGCGCCGCGTCCAAACGTCGCGGCGCGCAGCAGCCCTGTGCTTGGCTGGACGCGCAAGGCGCGAACATCCGCGGGCGGCATGCCAGCGCTATACGCAGTCCAGGTCCAGGTCGTGCCCTGGTCGAAAGATCGGCCGCGAAAAACGCCGCGCGAGGTACCGGCGAACAGCGTGAATGGCCGCATCGCGTCGACCGCCAGGGTCTGTACGGTCACGTCCTTTGGCAACCCGGCGCCAATAGCGACTGCCGTGAAGCCGCCCGTCGATCCACCGAGCGCACGCAGGTGCCCGAATGACAGCTCGGCCACTGAGCCAATCGAGGTTCCGGCGTTGCGCACCAGGCGAAAGACAGGGTTGGCCGGCGCGGCGAAGACGCCGTACAGGACCGATGCGTCGTCCGGGTCGGCGACCAGGTCGAGCACCGTCGCGCCATTCGGGTGCGCGAAGGCGAGCTGCATGCCCGTGCCAGCTGGACCCGCGTAGACGTGGCCAGTGTTCGTCCCCGCGTAGTAGACGTTGTCGAGGCCGATGGCGAACGCGTTGACGCTCTCGCTCGGCGCGCCGGGGGGATTGAACAGCGCGGTCCAGGCGATGGATGGCACAGGCGTCTGCCACAGCGCGCCACAGCAAGCGAGCAGCAGGCCTGGATTGGTCGGGTTGAGTCCGAACTTGAGGTTGAAGCACGCCGCGCCGGTCGGCAAGCCCGTGCCGATGTTCGTGAACGAACCGCCCCCATCGCCGCTGCGGGCAATGCTGGTGGCGAACTGGTTCATGGCATACATGACCTGCGCATTGGTCGGATCGATCGCCACCGTGGCGCCGTCTCCACCGAGGATTTCGCGCCAGTCCAACTTGGACCCGTCTGTGAGCACCGTGCCGTTGTCTTGCGTCCCGCAGATGACGAGCTCCGGTCGAGTAGCCGATACGGCCATGTCGTAGAACTCGACGTTCCCGATGCCATTCGCGACAAACGTCCAGTTGTCGGCGCGTGTCGAGCGGTACAGCCCTCCGTCGCACGCCGTATAGATGTCCGAGGCTCGGCCGGGATCAGTGGCTATGGCGTGATGGTCGACGTGCGCGCCGTCCTTCTGCGAAAACGTCGCGCCGCCATCATCCGAACGAAAGACGTTAACCCCGGCCGTATAGACGCGCCTGGCGTCAGTGTCGTCCGCGGCGATGACGGACAGAAATACACTCGGAGATGATCGCTGGGTCCAGGTCGCGCCACCGTCATTGCTGCCGAGAATGCGGTTGCTCGTCGAGGTGATGCGCAGTCGTGCATACACTGTCGCCGCATCCGCGGCGGAGACCGCTACACGGACGTCCGTGGCATCCGCTGCCAGACCAGGCGTCAGCAAGCTCCAGCCGGCATCCCCGCTAGCGCCGCCGTCGCGTGTGCGCGCGACACCCTGGCCCGCCACTCCCGCGTACAGCACGTTTGGGTTTTGCGGCGCCATGACGAGGTTTGAGGCTGCTCCAGTCCGCGACAGCTGCCAGGTTGCGCCGCCATCAATGGAGCGATAGATGCCGTTCTGAGCGCGGACGTGCAGAATGCGGCCGTTTGTCGGATCGACGAGCAGATCTGTGATAACTGGAAAGAGACTCGGCGGTGCTCCCACCCCGGTCCACGAGCCACCACCGTCGTTCGAGACGAACACGCCCGTGTCGCCGATCGCGGCGTAGAGTTGACCAGGCACAGATGGATCGACCGCGAGCGCTACCACCGCGAGCGATGGCAAATTGCCTGTCGCATCGCGCCAGGTGGCGCCGTGGTCGGCCGATGCCCAGACGCCGCTGGTTGGTGACGAGACATAGATGACATTCGGGTCGGCGGAGGGGATCGCGATATGGAAGAGGACCCCGGTGGCTGGAAAGCCCGAGGGGTCGATACGGGTCGGACCGATCGACGTCCAGATGTCGACCTGCGGCGCTGGTATGGCGCACATGAGTTATCCAGGCGAGTCTGCGTCTGCTCCAGGCTTCTGACCAGGCGAAACTGGCAAAACAGGTCGCAACTTCGGGCAGGCGTGGGCGTACCGCATCGGGCTCACGCCGAAGGTGATTGCCCATAACGATTCGCCCGCGGCCGCGTGGCGGGCATATCCTGGCTATATGAACGGCGCTGATGCCATCGCGCGAATCCTGCAACTCGAAGGCGTTGAGTACCTCTTCTCGTATCCCAATCACCCGTTGATCGACGCGGCTGCCCAACTTGGCATTCGCCCGATCATCGCCCGCGGCGAAAAGACCATCATCAACATGGCCGACGGCTATACCCGCGCGACGAACGCGCAGCGGCCAACCGTCGTCGTGGTCCAGGCTGGCCCAGGCATTGAAAACGCGTTCGGCGCCCTGGCGCAGGCCTTCGCCGACGGTATCCCGCTCCTGGTC
>JAFAPL010000008.1 GCA_019247135.1 Chloroflexota bacterium
TCGCGGTCCTGCTCGCAGCCAGTACGCCGGCTGCCGCCCAGCAAGTACCTTCGGCACCGGGCGCAGGCGCATGGGCACCGGGGCCGGCGGCCTCGGGCGATCGAAACCAGATGGCAGGTGTGATCGACGCCCCGTCGAACGCCGCGAGCGTAACGGGAACCTCTCTGCAAGTGACCGGGTGGTTTGTCGATCTCAGCGCACAGGGCTGGGCCGGCGCCGATGACGTCGAGATCTTCTCAGGCACGATGGAGACGGGAAAGCCACTCGCACACGCTTTGTTCGCCCAGAACCGCCCCGATGTGGCCAATGCGCTGAAGACGCCGTTCTGGGCCGCATCCGGCTGGGGTGCAGTGGTGCCGACAACGGCGTTGCCGACAGGGCCGGTCACGCTGTCCGTCTACGTACACACGCCAAATAAAGGCTGGTGGGTGCGTCAGGTGAGCGTGTCTGTCCGTCCGGGCAACGCGCCGCCGCCGACCACGCCGGCACCTTCGATCTACGGCAACGACATTTCGAGTCCACAATGCCCGACCAACGCAGAGCCGCCGCCACCCGCGTTTGCGATCGTCGGGGTCACCGGCGGTCGGCCGTTTACGCCGAACGCGTGTCTACCCCGCGAGTTCGCATGGGCGTTGAGCGCAACCTCGGCCAACCAACCGCGTCTGGGCTTCTACATGAACACGGCCGACCCGGGCACGGCTTCGCCTCGATGGCCCTCCGCCGGGACGTCGGCGCCGCGCGCGTGCGACGGCTCCTGGAACGCGGACTGCGCGTACGACTACGGCTGGCTGATGGCCCAGGACGCGTTCAGTCGCGCGACTGGGGTAGCCGGCGGCATGGCCGCACAGGCGCCCTGGTGGCTCGACGTCGAGGCCGCCAACAGCTGGTCGCCAGATATGAACACCAACGCAGCCGCTCTGCAGGGTGCGCTCGTGTTCCTGCAGTCTCAGAACGTCACGAACATCGGGGTGTACTCGACGTCGACGGACTGGGAGGCGCTGATCGGGCAGCCTGCCCCGGACGGTCCATTCGGTGCACTCCTGAACTGGCGGCCCGGGCCCGGCAATCCGCAGGAGGCACCGAGCTGGTGCTCGCGGACGGTGACCGGCGGCCGCGTCAAGTACGTGCAGTTCCCGAACGCCGGCTTCGACACGGACCTGGCCTGCTACTGATCCCTGCAGGTCAGGCCAATGCGAAACTGGCCGCATGAGCAATACGCTGTCGCAGGCCGGGCTCGAGCGACTCCACGCCGCCATGGCCGAACGCGTCGCTGCGCACACGTTGCCGGGTGCCGTCGTGCTGGTCGGCACGCTGGAAGACGCTCACGTGGAGGTCTTCGGCACTACCGCCTTCGAGAGTGAGGTGCCGATGCGGCGCGAGACGCCGTTCCGCATCGCATCCCTGACGAAACCAGTTCTGGCCGTGGCGACCCTGATGCTCGCCGAAGAGGGCGTCCTGGGCCTCGAGGATCCGGTCAACCGCTGGCTGCCCGAACTCGCCGACAGGCGCGTCCTGAAGCGCATTGACGGCCCGCTCGACGAGACAGTACCCGCGCACAGGCCCATCACCATCGATGACCTGCTGACCAGTCGCATGGGCTTCGGCATTCTCACCGAGCCGACGTTCGATCCACCCTTCCCGATCGTCGAGGCGGGCAACGCACTCGGGCTCGCGCTCGGTCAGCCCGATCCTCCGACTTCGCACTCGCCGGACGAATGGATGCGGCGTTTCGGCACATTGCCGTTGATGTACCAGCCCGGCGAGCGGTGGCTCTATAACGCTCCGTTCAGTGTTCTGGGGGTGCTTGTTGCGCGAGCCGCCGACCAGTCGCTCGGCGATGTGTTTGCCAGCCGCGTCTTCGAGCCGCTTGGGATGCGGCACACTGGCTTCTCGCTGCCTCTCGATATCACGCGCCACCTGCCCAGCTACTACATGACGAATTTCCAGACGGGTCAGCTCGAGAGGCGCGACGTCTCAACGCCCGAGCAGTGGTCCAGACCACCAGCGTTCCCGTCAGGTGCGGGTGGCCTGGTTTCGACGGTCGACGACTACCTGGCATTCGCGCGCGTGTTGCTGAACGAGGGCGCGCCGCTTCTGTCACAAGGCTCGCTCGCGCGCATGACGTCCAACCACCTTACGCCCGAGCAGATTGCCGGCGGCGGCCCAATTCTGAATGGGCAGGGCTGGGGGTTCGGCGTCTGCGTGAGGACGGCGCCAGACGCGAATTGGCCCGTGCCCGGGCGCTACGGCTGGGCAGGCGGGTACGGGACCGCCTGGTTCAATGATCCGCATCGGGGCATCGTGGCTATCGCGATGACTCAGGTCAGCGACTTTCTCTGGAACGGCGGCGTGGCCGAGTTCGAAAACCTGGTCGGAGCAATGCAGTGATCCTGCGTCGTACGGCACGCTTCCCAGCGAGGTTGCAGGCGCTCCCGCCCCAGACCCCCGAAGGATCCTGTTGAGGAGCGCAGAAGTGCTGAGTGAGTTGTCGTCTTTCAGCGTCGTTCATTCGTCGGACAGACGTAGGAGGTTATGAACGAACCGATGAAGTACATGCTGATGTTCTGCAAGTCGGAAGCTGACGATCGACGCTTCGATGCGATGACAGACCAGGAGCGTGCCGAGTTGTTCCGTCAGGTCGATGAGTGGCAGACGGAGAATCGCGCGAGCTTCGTCGAACCGGGTTATCGGTTGGAGCGATCGCGTGCGGCAACCACGGTTCGCCGCAAACAGGACGGCCAGGTCATGATTACGGACGGCCCCTTCGTCGAAGGCGGCGAGGTGGTCGGCGGCTACAGCATCGTCGACGTACCAGACCTGGACGTCGCGCTGCGCATCGCTCGCACCTTCCCCGCCTGCCCCACGGTCGAAATCCGCCCAGTCATCGACTGAGTGCGTTCTGCAACCGACACGGCTGCGCGCGACCTGCTGGCTCAGGTGTTCCGCGAGGAGGCCAGCCAGTTGGCCGCCGCGCTCGTCCGTACGCTTGGTGATTTCGAAGCGGCGGAAGATCTCATGCAGGACGCGCTGGTGAAGGCGCTCGAACGCTGGCCGGTCGACGGCATTCCAGACAAGCCCGGGGCCTGGCTGATGACCGTCGCGAGGCGCCGCGGTCTCGATCTCATCCGGCGGGACGCGCGCTATCACGCCAAGCTCGCGCTCCTGAAGGCGCCGTTGCGCTACGAGCCCGAGGATCGACTGCGGCTCATCTTCACGTGCTGCCACCCGGCGCTCAGCCGCGAAGCTCAAGTTGCGCTCACGCTGCGCACCGTATGCGGCTTCGCCGAGGCCGAGATCGCGCGCGCCTTCCTCGCCACCGACGCTGCGATCGCGCAGCGCCTGGTGCGCGCGCGCCGTCGAATCGCCGAGGTGGGCATTCCATATCGCGTGCCGTCTGACGAAGACCTGGACGAGCGTCTCCAGGAAGTCCTCGCTGTGCTGTACCTGGTGTTCAACGAGGGATACCTGACCAGCGCTGGCGATCGCCCCGCTCGACCCGACTTGACGGCTGACGCGGAGTGGCTCGCAAGCTTGCTCGCGAAGCTCATGCCCGGCGAACCGGAGGTGCTCGGGCTGCTGGCCCTGATCCGCCTGCACCGTGCGCGCGCTGACGCTCGCTTCGACGCCGACGGTCGCCTCGTGCTGCTGCGCGATCAGGACCGGTCGCGTTGGGACCGCGCCGCCATCGACGCGGCGTCGCTTCTGCTGCTAGAGGCTGGACGGCTGCATCGGCCCGGCCCCTACCAGATCCAGGCCGCCCTCGTGGCGTGCCACGCCGAAGCGTCAGCGTGGGAGTTGACGGACTGGCCGCAGATCCTGGCTCTCTACGACGCTCTGGTCGCGATTGCTCCGTCACCGGTGGCGTCGCTGAATCGAGCCATCGCGGTGCGCTATGTTCGCGGATCGGCGGCGGCGCTTTCGGAGCTGGAAGTGCTTGCTCCGTCGCTCGACCGATACCGCCTGTACCACTCCACGCGGGGTGAGCTGCTACGTGACCTGGGCCGCCCCGCCGAAGCGCGCCTCGCGGACGCACGTGCTTTCGAACTGACCAGCAACGTGGCCGAACGCGCGCTGCTCGAGCAGCGGCTCGCGTAGCTCGCTCTGTCTCATCCAAAGGGGTCTCAAAGGGGAGTCCCCTTTGAAGATCCCTTGGGTTGCTCGCGCGGCAGCCGCATAGAACGCCCCCTAGCTTCGTAGGTTGCTGTCGCGGGCTGCCGCTGTCTTATCCCGAGGGGTTCTCAAAGGGGAGTCCCCTTTGAAGATCCCTT
>JAFAPL010000041.1 GCA_019247135.1 Chloroflexota bacterium
GCGTCCAGGGCTGAATACGCCGCCAGCGCCCATTTGCGTTGATAACAACGCCCATTGTGCCTGCACCCCACGGTCACGGGAACACGTTTGAAAGCGGCATCAGTCATGGTGCTTCGCTCACGAGCAACTCGGTGTGTTTACCCAGCAGCACGGCAACTGTCCTAAACGACTCGTCCGACGCGGCCCAAAGAAGGTTGCGTCCTTCGAGATGGCTGCCGCCTTTTTCAATCAGCACTCCTCCGCGCTCGATGACCCACTGCAGCGGTTGGACTTCGGTGAACCCACTCCAACACTCGAGCGGCACGAACAGAAGGCCAACCACGTCGTCACCTGGTTGCATGTCGTCTGGAGCCGCGTCGGCCAGGTAAAGACCGAAATACGTTTCCGGCCCGGCTGGCAAACCCTGCCGGAACGGCTGGTAGGGAGCCGGATTGGTCTTCCACTGCAAGAGCAGCGGTGCGGGATCATCATGACACGTGATCCGCTGATAGCGACCGCTGTCCAACGAGTGGACGTACGTAATTTCAGACGAGCGGATGCGGACCGGCACCGATAGCTCTTCGTACGCTTCGCGGCGCGCGCACTCAACGATGCTTTCGCCCGGCTCTTGGCCGCCACCAACGCCTCCAACGCGCAGCGTACGCCCACCTGCCAACTCTGCTGGCAGGCCATCAGTGTTCAGCGTAACCAGCAGCGACGCGCCGCGGGTCACGACAACACCTGCGCAAAATGGTGCCGCAGCTGTCACACGTTCGATATCTAGTTTGTCAGTCTCTAACTGCATTCCGAGATCACGCATCGAGCCTGTCCGTCACACCGCGCGTGTCGAAGTGCTGCAGGGCTTCGTCGATGCGACTGATTTCGCGCGCTACCTCGGTAAGCTTGGGTGCCAGCTCGAGTCGCTCCTCGGCCACCGCCTCCTCTATCTGCTGGTGCAGCAATGCTTGCCGTTGCCGGAGCGCACGATGGTGCATCTCGAGCCGCTTGCGTTCGAGTTCCAATGTCAGTCGTGTCAGCGAGAAGCCCTCGAGGAGCCGCCGCTGGCGTTGCACATGATCGAACCGCAGCTGCAGTTCGGGATGTATGGGTCCGCCAGCTTGAAGCGTGCCAAGAAGCACACGGCTGTCGTCGCCGACAAAATCGAACTCCTCAGGCTCGGCAAAGGGGTCCAGCTCGCGCAGACGTAGCACCAGGGCCAGGACGTAGTTATCGTCTGCGTCCTCCGGGGCGTCCTCGAGCGAGGGGATGCCAACGTCCTTCCGCTCGGCGTTCAGTTCTCGCGTTATGCGGCCGAGCCTCCGCAACCGGCTGAGGGCCTGCCGAACCGCGCCGTCGTCGACGCGGAGCATGAGCGCCAACCGCTGGACGTAGTGGGCCTGCTCGATGGGGTGGGCGATGCCGGCCAGGACCCCGACGGCTTCCTCGGCCGCGGCCGCCTTGCCGTGGGCAGTCGCCAGATCGTGCCGGCTCACCAGACGCTCGAGCACGAAGTCGACCACGGGCAGAGCTGCCTTGATCAGAGTCGGCCACTGACTCGGATCAGCTCGAATGAGCTCGTCGGGGTCCTTGGCGTCGGGTAGCGCGAGCACGCGCAGTCGCACCGGCTGGTCGGGCACGTACCGCTGCTGGCGGCGGTTGGGGCCAACCACGGGCCGCAGACCCGACCGCAACGTCGCTTCCGCGAGCCGCAGCGTCCGCCAGGTCGCCGCCTGCCCGGCTGCGTCCGAGTCCAGCGCCAGGACGATCTCGTTGACACTGCGCTGAAGTTGGCGCAGATGGCTGCTCGTCACCGCCGTCCCGAGCGTGGCCACCACGTTTCCGAAGCCGTGCTGGTGAGCCGTGACGGCGTCCAGGTAGCCCTCCACGATCACTGCCTGGCGTGCTTGGGCAATGGGTTGGCGCGCCAGGTCGAGCGCGAACAGCGTCTCCTGCTTGTGGAACAGCACGGTGTCCCGCGAGTTGAGGTACTTCGGCCCGTTGCCCGCGACCGCACGCCCGCCGAACGCGATCGTGCGGCCCTGGGCGTCGCGGATCGGGAAATCACGCGCTCGCGAAAGAAGTCGTAGAGCCGTCCATCGTCGGCCTGACCGGCGACCCCGGCCGCGACCAGTTCGGCTTCCGAGTAGCCGTCGCGCTCAACGTAGGGCAACAAGCCGCCGCGCGGCAGCGCGAAGCCGATGCCGAAGGCGCGCAGCGTCGGCTCGTCGAGGCCTCGTTCCTCGACCAGGTAGCGGCGGGCAGTGGCGCCGGCTGTCCCCCACAGCAGTCCCTCGTAGTAGGTCTGGGCGCGCGCGAGCAGGGTCGACAGGCGCTCGGTTCGCTGCTCCGTATCGTGATCTCGCCGCTCGGGAAGTGGGACGCCCGTTAACTGCGCCAGGCTGCGCAGCGCCTCGCCGAAGTCGAGGTGAGTCGCCCTGGGATTGATGGAGACACCCCACCAACCGAGTCGTCAAGCAGTGATCGGCACAGGGTGGTCTGAAAAGGCAGCTGCTGCATCGTAGAGCTCACCGGTCTGGAGGCAGTGGTAGAGCTTGCCGAGGAGCTTGTTGAACAGGTTGCGCTGCGCTC
>JAFAPL010000055.1 GCA_019247135.1 Chloroflexota bacterium
GCATAAGGTCCGGCCGGCGTCGAGTTGACCGTGGCCGGCAACGTGCCCGTCGTCCAGGTCTTGCCCCCATCGGTCGACGTGGAAAACGAGATGTCCGATGCGCCGCCGTCGAAATAACGTCCGGACTGCATTGCCGTGACGATCGTATTGCCGAATGAGTAACTACCTGGCTCGACCTGGGTTTTGTGATTGCTATCGGGATTGGTGAACGGATCGCTGTTGATCTGGAGCAAGCCCGTGCCGGTGCTCTGGGCGACGACCTGCGCGGCCTCGTCCACCTGCGGCACCGATGCGTACGAGAAGTTCAGCGAAAGGACGAGACAGCCACCAACAGCGAGGCAAACAGGCACGATTCGCCTGTAGTTCCGACGCATGAATTGCATCAAAAACCTGACTTCCTTTCAGAGCCGGTTGCGGATCGCAAAGATGAACTCGGCCGACAGTCCAGGACAGTTGCCGACCGCCTCTGCGCGCGGTGGAGCGCGTGCTATTTCGCTGCGCATGCTACCTCCAGGGCAAGCTGCGAAACGTCCGGCGTGTCCTCCCCGAAGCCTGTCCGCTCGTTCGCAGGCGAAACCGTCGCCAAGGGTACTCGCCTGCTCAGTTCACATCAACTGTGCGGCCCGCGGCGAATCGCCCGTGTCCAGCAAGTGCATGGCTGCTGGCCGCCGGCATGCGTTGTACGATGCCGCAATGCGCGCTGCGGTCCTGTACGAACCCCACACCCCCATGAGCATCGAAGACGTCTCGCTCGACGGACCCAGAGACGACGAGGTCCTGGTCCAGGTGCAAGCGACTGGCGCCTGCCACAGCGACTACCACGTGATCGACGGCTCGTGGAATGGGCCTGGCTTCCCCATGCCGATGATCCTCGGCCACGAAGCCGCCGGAGTGGTCGAGAAAGTTGGCGCCGACGTGCGCGGCCTCGAGCCTGGCGATCCCGTGGTGCTGTCGTTTTCTCCCAATTGTGGTCGCTGTCGCATGTGTGTCATCGGTCAGCCGCAGCTGTGCTCGGGCATGCGGAGTCGCGCGGGAACGTTTCCAGATGGCACGCGGCGGCATCGCAAGGGCGACATGGAGATCAATGCATTCGGCAAAGGCATGTCGTCATTTGCGGAGTACTCGGTGGTGCACCAGTCCGCCGCGATAAGAATCACGCCCGACATGCCGATGCAGGGCGCAGCCCTGATCGGTTGCGCGGTCATGACTGGCGTGGGCGCGGTGCTGAACACCGCCCGCGTCGAACCCGGAGCAACGGTCGCGGTGTTTGCGACCGGCGGAGTTGGTCTGAGCGTGGTGCAAGGCGCCGTGCTGGCGAACGCAAGCAAAATCATCGCCATCGATCTGTTGGACAACAAACTGGACTACGCGAGCACCGTCGGCGCAACGCACACCATCAACAGCAGCAAGCAAGACGCGCTGAAGATGATTCGCGAGATCACTGATGGCGAAGGCGTCGATTACGCGTTCGATGCGATTGGTGATCCGCGCGTCAGTCGCATGTGTTACGACGCGGTGCGGCGGGGAGGGACTGCCGTCATCGTTGGCATGGCCGCAACCGGTTCGGAGATTTCGATTCCGAGCACGATCGCCGGTGAGGAGAAAATCGTCAAAGGCTGTTTCTACGGCTCCAGCCGACCCGCGGTGGACGTACCGCGACTGGTCGACTTCTATTTGCGTGGCATGCTCCAGCTGGATCGGATGATCACTCAGACATACACGCTGGATCGGATCAATGACGCGTTCGACGCGCTCGGCCGCGGTGAGAACGCCCGCGGCATCATCATGCCGACTCGTTAGTCGGCCGCAACTTTTCCGCCGAGCTCGTCCTGGATGTGCGTGCGGATGATCTCCTCGAACGACGCATCCGCATGGAAGCCCAGCTCGCGTGCGCGGCGTGTGTCGAACCTGCGTGGCCAACTGGCGATGATGCGCTCGATGCCCGCGTCCGGCTCGCGTCGGATGCGGCCTGCGACCTTGTCGCCAGCAATTCGACGCAACGCCGCGATCTGGTCGCCGACGGTTGCTGCGACACCAGGCATCGTGAGGCTGCGACGGTCACCCAGGCGCGAGCTATCCACCTCGGCCGCGTGAATCAGAAAACCCACGGCGGCGCGTGGCGAGGCGAACCAGTGCATCATCTCCTCGGGCACTGGCAGCACGGCTTCCTGACCATTGAGCGGCTCGCGAATGATATTCGAGAAAAAGCCAGAGGCCGCCTTGTTCGGCTTGCCCGGTCGGACACAAATCGTCGGCAACCGGATAGCGACTCCGTCGAAGAATCCGCGCCGGCTGTAATCACCCAGCAGTAGCTCCCCAATCGCCTTCTGGGTACCGTAGCTGGTCAGTGGGGCGAGCAGAAACTCGTCGTCGATGACGTCGGGAAATGGCGCTCCGAACGCGGCGATGGACGACGTGAACACCAGGCGCGGCGGGTGGCTTGACCCGGTGTTGCGGATCGCCTCGAAGAGCTGCCGGGTGCCGTCCAGGTTGACGCGGTAGCCCTTGGCGAAATCTGCCTCGGCCTCACCGGAGACGATCGCGGCGAGGTGGAAAATGACGTCTGGCCGGTCGGCCACGAGCTTTTCGGCTTCGCCTGGCTGGGCGAGATCGGACGCGAACGTGTGCGTTTGGGCCGCCGTCGACGTGGGGACTGGCGGGTCGACGATGTCGTGCAGGTCGAGCTGGTCTATCGGCCGGCTGCCGATGCGACCATCGCGTGCGAGTCGGTCCACGAGCTTGCGACCAATCATGCCGGCAGCGCCGGTCACCAGGACGTGCATGTGGCCTCAACCATAGCGCGCCCTCAGGCGTCCTCGCGGAGGTCGGCGAACACGGGCACGCATGCGCGTGCGTCGTGCTCAGGAGGACGTCGCGCTCGTTGGCGAGCCGGTGGGATCGGTCGCGCTCACCTCGATCTGCTTACCGTTCGCGTCGCGCATATCGACCACGGCCGGGCGACCAGTTGGCCATGGCTGCTGGCCGCCGTACGCCTGCCAGTCCGCACGCGCCGTCGCGTCGCTCGTCTCCGCCGCCTTCACCGAGTCCACCGAGCCAAATGCGTCCGACGTGTGTCCGCATGTCTCGTCGGGGATGAAGAGCGTGCCATCGAGCAGAACGGGCGGCAGCATGTTCGGCCGGCAGCCGAACACCGCTACCCAGAAGCGACCATACGGGCCGCCAGGTGCGAACCCGATCCCGAACTCACGGAAGTAGGAGCGCAGCACGACCCGCCGATGCAGCCCGTCCGAAAGCCAGTAGTTCGTCGGGCCATCCGGCTCGTCACTCGCGGCCGAGATCGTCTCGACCACGATCCAGCCGCTGCCGGCGGGAGTCTGGTAGCCCTGCTGCGCGGCGCGACTGGCAGGTGTCGAGCCGTCAGGCGCATCGTGGTCCATGTAGCCTTGCGCGACCATGTCCTGCGCGTGTGTCTGGGCGGCGCGATCCAGGAGCGTGCTTCGCGCCAGGGGCAGCACGCCCGCGCCGACGCGGGCACGATCGAGCATGAGCGCCAGGCGATCCTCGCGATCTTTGAACGGGTCCTGAGCGGCCGCCGCGGCCGGCGTCACGGAGGGCGTGGCCGGCGCGGCTGCCGCTGACGCGACTCCGGCCGTCTGCGTGGCCGCTGCCGTTGCCGTTGGGGTGGTGGCGGCGGGCGTTGCGGGCGGCGTGGGCGTCGCACCATCCGCCGCCGCGGGCGATGCGCCGCCCCACAACGTCAATACGAGCAAGCACGTCGTCGCGCGTCGGGCAATCGACCGCATTCGGCCGCATGCTACCGCGCGCGCAGCGCCGGCTGGCCGGCGTGAGGCCCACGCCGCGGGCTGGCGCCCGCTTGGGAGCCCAGGACCGTTGGCCGTTACCGATCTGTCGAAAGTCGGACGTGCGAATCTGCTGCCTGCCTGACGACAGCACGCGCGCCGGAGGCGATAGTCATCCGTAGAGACCGCGGCGATCCAGTCTTGACGTTCCCACCCGCGGCACTCCGTCGCGGCATGTCATCTGAACCAGGAGCGCTGTACGCGCAACCCGCTGAACGCGTGCGCATTCTCGTCGTCGATGACTCGCCGACCTCGCGCGAACTGATCGTACTGATCCTGTCGCGAGCTGGATGCGTGGTCGAGTCGGCGGCGTCGGCTACAGATGCGCTCGCCATCCTGGCGGACCGCGCGTTCGACATGGTGCTTTCGGACCTGTGGCTGGGCGGCGCTGTTGGCGGGTTGCACCTGGCCAGAGAGGTTCGGCGGAGTTGGCCGCGCACCGGTTTCATTCTCGCGACCGGGTCCGAAAGCGGCGTCCCAGCCGGCGGCTTCAAGGCGTTTGGCGTGAACGCGGTGCTGCACAAGCCGTTCACGCCCGCCGATCTGCGGCGCGCCGTCAACCTGCTCGTGGCGAGTGGATTCGGCGACCGCGGGCGGCGGTAACCACCACCCGCGTCCGCCAGATTAGAGGTTGTTGCGGGCCCAGGCAAGCCCGCCGTACAGGCCAATGACGACGGTTGCCAGGACGATCAGCTCGCCAGCGTTGACGGGCATGGTCGGAATCATTGGCGCGACGATCCAGCCGCCGGGCGGAAAGCCGAGCAGCCACCAGCCAAGGCCGGCGACGGGGAAAAGAAGAAGCCAGGGCATGTGTGCGTGCTCCTTGTATCTCATCCCTCATAACCGACGCGACTCGCTCGGCATTCCCCGATAGGACCTCAGCTGCGTTTCGGTCCGAAGAGCGGCT
>JAFAPL010000062.1 GCA_019247135.1 Chloroflexota bacterium
AGATGGCGAGACCGGCCACGGCCCCGCCATTCGCCTGACATCGCTGAATGCCAGCGAACAACACGTTGCCAGTGAAGTCCGATGTGAGGAAGTGCACTGCGGCCAGGTGCTCGGCCGTCGTGCCGGAGTACTGTGCCGCAATCGCCAGTGGAGCAGGCGCCTGCGGCTGGCGCACGTCGATCAGTCGAACGCCATATGCGGGACACGCGCCCGGTCCGCCCCATGACCCGAGATAGGCGACGTCATCGAGGCCAACGGCGCTCGCGTTGAAACCGTTGGAGCCGGGATCGTACGCACCGACCAAATCCAGCGGCGCAGCCACCGCCGCGTCAGTGGCCAGCGCGCTCACGAGCAACGCCAGAGCGGCGCACGAGCGTAGCGAGCACAGCGAGCGCAGCGAGCGCATGCGGCTACGCGTGTTCGTCGGCGGTGGCGCGGGGCATGAAGAACTCGTACCGAGCCGGATCCCCGTAGCCCTCGATCCACTCGGTCGTGACGCCCGGGCTGTCGATTGCCGCGTGCACGATGCGCTTGTTGAAGACCGATACGAGGTCCGATGCGAAATAGTCTTCTACGGGCATCCAGAAGCACTCGTCGAGCTCTTCCGTCTGCATGGTCAGATCCTCACCCATGGGCGACAGTCGACACACGAAGTAGATGTCCGACTTGCCGTAGCGGTACCCGTGCCAGTGGCGAAAACACACCAGGCCTTCAAACCTGGTGCGGACTCCGGTCTCCTCCAGGACCTCACGAATCACGCCATCGACCAGGTGCTCGCCCGGCTGAAGCGCGCCACCAGGCAGCTTGTAGTACGGCTGCTTGGTTCGGCGGTGTCGTTCACACACGACCAGTAGCTCGCTGCGACCGTTCAGCACCACACCACCCGCGCCGATGTAGTGCGTCGCGTGAAATGGAATGAACGCACCCTCGACGAGGCGGCGAGTCATCATCACATTCCGCTCGCCGCTGTGGTGGAACGTAAAGCCTGCCTCAACAGCGACGGGGATCAGGGCAGCGCGGTCGATGGGCGTATCCAGCCAGACCAGTCGGTAGCCCTCGCCGGTCCAGGTGTTCAGCGAGTGCTCGAGTTGCTTGCGGAATGCCTCGGGATCCTGCGGGAGCGTTTCAGGTTCGACGATGATGCCGCCGAACTGGTCTGGCGAATACGGGAGAACCTCCATGGCCTCCGGTAGGGTAGCCAGCTAGATCACCTGCTCGCAGGGAAGTGCGAACATGTGCAGCCCGTACAGGCCGTGGCTACGTGCTTCGAGCGTGCTGGCGAGCGCTTCGAACGTGGGTAACAACGTTTGTCGCGCTTCCTCGGCGGTAACAACCGTGAAGACCGCGCCCGTGGCACCGGGCCACACCGAATTGTCGAAGTGCTTGACCTTACGACCACGCCCGATCATCTTCGGAAATTCCGTGTAGCCAGGCACACCCGTGGATTCGAGCGCCTGGATGATCTCGTCCTCGAGCTCCTTTGGATAGAGGATCAGGTAGAGCTGGCGTGACCGACTCGGCGTCTCCTCGATGAGCTCCCACGTGACCTGCGGCTGTTCGTGGACCTGGACCATGTCCCTGCTCCTTCTATTCCCCTCATAAGCATTCTGTATCGCGCTCAACGGTCCCGTCCAGACAGCAAGAGCAACACGGCCAGCGCGTTCGGTGAAAGCGTCTCACCAGAGTCGCTCGGGCACAGGTAGGCCCAGCGTCGCGCGGGCCTGTCCGACCAGCATCAGCGAGCCAGTCACGCACACCAGCGCTGCACTCTTGGCCGCGGCCTGCAGCGCGCGTGCAAGGTCTGGCTCGACATGCGCCGACCTACCCAACCGACGACACAGGCCGGCCAGTGCAGACGCGGGCAGCGCGCGCGGGTTCTCGCTGGTTTCAGTCGCCCAAACCTGCGACGCGAGCGGCAACAGCGGACGTAAGACGGCGCGTGCGTCCTTGTCGCGGTTGATCCCGATGACCAACGCTAGCTGCTTAGTCTTGGGAATTGTGCGCGCCAGGGCCTCAGCGGAGGCCCCGTTGTGTGCACCGTCGAGAATGAAGAGGCCATCAGCGACAACTTCGAAGCGCCCTGGCCACTGCAGTTGGCGGAGCCCGCGTTCGACGGCACGCATGTCCGACACCCCGAGGATGCGCGCGGCTTCGATGGCCAGGGCAGCGTTCTGCCGCTGATGCGCGCCCGCCAGGGGCACGTCGCGGTCGATCGGAGACACCGTGGTGCAACACGCGCCGACCTGGCGGCACGCGCGGCGAAGCGCCGCGGCGGCGGCGGGCCGTTGCTGTGCGATCAAACCCGGACGCCGCGGCCGCAGAATGCCCGCCTTCTCGGTCGCGATCTCGCCGAGGGTGCGGCCCAGGATGGCCGTATGGTCGTAGCTGATCGAGGTGACGATGCTGACAAATGGATCGCTGGCGTTCGTCGCGTCCAGCCGGCCGCCCAGGCCGACCTCGACCACGGCCATGCTGCATTTCTGGCGCGCGAAAAAGTCGAGCGCCATCGCCGTCGTGACTTCGAATGTCGTTGGCTCGCCCGCGTCAGGGTGCAGTCGCTCCAGATCGGATACGCAGCCGCGGATGCGTTCAACAGCGCTGGTGAAGTCTGAAGGGGATATTGCCGCGCCATCGACACGCACGCGCTCGCGATAGCTTTGCAAGTGCGGTTTCGAATACAGCCCAGAACGTACGCCGGCGGCGGCCAAGATGCTGGCGAGCATCGCACTGGTGGAGCCTTTGCCCTTCGTCCCAGCCACGAGGGCGATGCGTAACGTCCGGTCAGGGCCGCCCGCGAGGTCTAACAGCGCGCGCGTGCGCCCGAGTTTCCACTGTGAATCAGCACTGGCGCGCGGGTTCCACCCGACACCGCGTTCCTGGTCGGCCAGGCTATAGAGCCAGGCGAGCGCCTCTCGCTCACCCATGCGCGTGCCTCCTAAGGCAAAGTCACGAGCAGCAGGTATGCGTTCAGCCCGAGCAGCGCGCCGACCACACCCAGCCCAATGCCGACGCTCAAGATCCAGCGTGCGCGGGCGACAATCGAGATCG
>JAFAPL010001010.1 GCA_019247135.1 Chloroflexota bacterium
CGAACAGCTGTACAACCTCGCGGAAGGCGCCAGCCAGCTCGGCCGCACCGATGACGCGATCAACGCCTTGCGTACCTCCATTTCCCAGTTCCCGAGATCGCGTAAGGCTCCGCAGGCGGTGGATCTTCTGGAGCAACTGGGCGGCATGCGACCGGAGGACCGCTTTTATTCCGGTTTGATTCGGTACTACTTCTGGAATTTCAAAGGTGCACGCGCAGACTTCGACGCTTATCTCCAGGCACTTCCCGACGGCGACCGCGCCATCGATTCGCGCTACTACAAGGCCCTTTCGTCAGTTCCCAAGGACACGACCGCTCAACTCCTGCAGCTCGCCAGGGACGTGCCTGACGACGACTTCGCTCCGATGGCGCTGCTGGAGGCCGGCAAAGCGCAGGAAGAGCTCGGCGATTACGCCAGTGCGGAGTCCATTTACGACCAGCTGGTCGCGAAATATCCAACGCGCGATGCTGGAATGCAGGGAGCCTTCCGACGTGGGCTGGCACGCTACATGCGCGGCAACAGTTCCGGAGCGCTGGACGCCTGGAGTGATCTGCTGAGTCGCGATCCCAGCCCGCCTGTCCGAGCGGAAACACTCTACTGGACCGGCAAAATCCACACCGAAGACGGTGACCAGGCCGAAGCAAACGCGGCGCTGAAGTCCGCGGCTGCCGTTCGCCCCGTGGATTACTACGTGCTCCGGGCACAGGTAGCCCTGGATCCACCGCCATCCTCCAGAGACTTCGATCCGACGAAAACTACACCTGCCGACGAGTCCGCGCTCGCTCAGTGGTTCCACTCCAACGGTCTGGATCTCGATGCTGCTGCCCAGAGCGCCAGTCAGGATCCGGCCTATATCCGCGCAACGTCGCTCGTCCAGCATGGGCTATACAAGCAGGCCAACTGGGAATTCGAAGGATTTCTCACGACCTATGCCGACAAACCCGACCGGCTGTACTGGCTGGCGTCACGCTTCGGCGCGATGGGCCTGCCCAACGCCGAGCTGAAACTCGGCACGGCGGCACTCCAGGCCGCTACGGCCGAGGGTCAGGTCAGCCTACTGGACGTGCCGCGCGCACTTGCGCGCGTTGCTTCGCCGCTGGCCTTTCCGGACCTGGTCACCGCGACGGCCGATGCCCGCGGTCTGGACCCGCTGCTCCTCACGTCGTTGATGCACCAGGAGAGCGATTTCGACAGCAATGCGGAGTCGGTGGCGCAGGCCAAGGGGCTGACGCAAATTGTTCCGAAGACTGGCACCGAAATCGCAGGCAAGCTCGGGGTCAAAGGTTTTCAGCAGACGGATTTGTTTCAGCCAAAGCAGAACCTCCGGTTCGGCGCGTTCTATTTCGCGGAGCGTATGAAGCGGAACGGATCGGTTGCCCGCGCCCTGGCAAGTTACAACGCGGGCGATGGCAACGTGGACACCTGGACTCTGCCCGGCCGCGATGACTCCGACGTTTTCGCGGAGTACATTCCGTTCGAAGAGACCAACAACTACGTCAAACGAACACAGTCTTATTGGTGGATCAATCGATACATCTGGGCTGGATCCTGAGGTAGAGAAGCTCTTCACGCTAGAGTACGAGCTTCAGCTCTGAGGCTGGCTGCACCGGACACACGCGCGAGGATAGCTTCGGCGTTGCAGCAGCGTCGCGCGAGCATTGCTCTGCGACAACGGACGCCAGCGATGACATCGGCCGAATCAAGCCTGCACACTACGTGGTTGAGGGTGCCCGAGCAAAGCTGCCTGATGCTCCAGTGACGACTTTGTGAGCGCGTTAGTTACCAGGACGCACCAGTCAAGATTCGTCGCTTGCCGGACGTAGTCCAGTCGAGAGCGCACGGCACGAAGCAGTTTCCGAACGGCTGTCCGGGCGCGGTCGGGAGCTCGACGCAGTCGAGGGACTACACGCCCGCCGCGTTGCGGTCGGTTCGGTGATCTCCCGCTGGGCCTCCTGCGGGCAGCGCCGCATGTGACAGTGCTGGACACGCGCGGTGCTGCCATCCCGTATACGGGTGGCTGGACGTTTCGTTCGCTGCTTCGGCATCATCCGGGTGGCAGTCGCACGCGCAGCGAAACTCGTCCGACGCGGGTTGGCCGACGCGGTCAGATGTTGATGCTCTGCGGGACCGTTGAAGGCAGGAGATACGGATACTGGAACGCCGTTGGCAGCCGCGCGTTGCGTGCGTTGATCGTCGCCTCGATGGAGCCGAGCGTATGATGGAATGAACCGAGACGCTCCTGGATTTCGTTGTTGCGATGCGTCGGTAGAAACCACGGGAGGTCGTAGCGACCGAGCTGCGTGTAATGCACATTTCCTAGTGTGTAGGTGAGACTCAGCTGCAGCGCAGCCATGTCGAGGGGCGGGAGCATATCCAGCCACTCCGATTCGGTGGTCACCGCGATCGCCTCCTCCAGCGGCACATAGCCCGCGCCGGGAGCGAGTGGCGTGTATGCGGTGATGTTCGCCTGAGGGAAGTTGCCCGCTGCGTGCAGGGCACTGGCCGCGTAGATGATCGCAGCCAGCGCGTCGCCTAGGGCTGTAATCGACCGCAGTTCCGGAAATGTAGCCACGCGACCGCCGTTTTGCGCTCTTACGATCCGGGACCAGCACTGAAGCGCTTCATCGCCCTGGACCGCGCCGTCGTCGCGATAAAACACCGCGAGGTACGTCGAGACCCACTCACGAATTGCATCCCACACGGCGAGCGCGTCGTCACGATACGGGTAATCAAACGGCACGGTGGCGCCGAACCCATGAGCGGCGAAGCTGCGAGGTACGACCGCTTCTTCGAAGGGATTCCGGGTCAGCCACTCGGCGGCGACCTTGAGGTCGGACGCGATCGTGCCCGCCTGGAGCTTGTCGACTCCGCCACCCCTTGAGACCAGGAAGTGAATGGCCGACCAATTGATGAAGATGGTCCCTTCGAAGTGCGGTCGCAGCAGCAACGACACCGGATGATGGTTCGGCAGGGCCATGTGGGTTGCGACGATGAATGGCTCGACGAAGAGGTGGGTGCGGGATAGGTGGGAGATGATCTGGTGGTGGTTATCATCGGCGGACTGGACGACGGTTTTGACCGCGTTCCAGGCCCAGGACGACTTCCCTGCCGGTGGCGCGTACTGCAGCGAGCCGGCTTCGTCGGGCAGGATCGCAATCGGCGTGAGCCGCCGCGAGCCTTTCGGGACACCGAACCACGCCACGGGCCGGTACGCGTACTTTGGCCCGCCGGGATAACTGCTTGGTTCTAGATCGGCGAGCGTCTCGCGGTAATCCGCGACTACCAACCGGCCCGATGTGACGAGTGCGTCGAGATCGTCATCTACGAACGCCGACACCGAGCGGATTCCCTCGCTGGTCAGTGGGCCGGGATCGATCGCCTGGCGGATTGCAGTTGGATTCGTGCCACGGACCCGCCACCACGCAAACGCATCGTCATCGTGGAGTAAGTTCGCCGGTGGCGGCAGCGGAATAGTGCGGAATTGGGCTCGGTAATCGTCCACTGACTGCGGCCGGCCCGTCGGTGAGGTGGTGGTAAGTCGGCGCCAGAGTGAACGGATCAGCGTCATGAACTCGTCCGCGGACGGATTTGCGCGTTGGGCATTGAGCGCAGCAATGTCGGCCCGCTCGATATTCGCTTCATGCTGGTTATGAGCGACCGCCATGACGACAGTAAGGACTTCTCTCATCCACGCGTGTGACGGCAGTTCCTCGCGCGGTAACCCTTTCTGCATCGCAAGTGGTGACACCGCGTCATAGTCGTATGCGTACGGTCCGGGTGCCTGGTCGACGGTGGCCGTTTCCATGGATTGCTGCATACTTCCCTCTCAGGTAGTTCGATGGCGCTCGGGTGTTCGAGGTACCTTCGGCGAATTGCGGAGCTTCTGGACCGAACGCAGAGCGTTTAGCCCTGTTCCTGTGGCACTTACAGGGTCGATCAGCTGTTTCGGTGCAGCACCGATTGTTGGGCTGAAATAGCTGAATCCTTGGGCGGATCTGTTGCATCCTTCGAAAGAAGGACGCGTGACCAGTTAATCTCAAGACGCTGGGCACTTGATCTACGGGTGAACGCGTCACTCGCGAGATTCACTGCGTCATGAACAACTTGCCCCTCGGGGACCTCACCAACTGAAAAGCCTGGATGGTGTTCGACCTCGATGGCGCTCTGCTGGAGCCGGAGCATAGTGGCCCGCGCGACTGCTGGTGACACCTGCATTTCCGGAAGAGCGCAAGATGGGTGCGAGGCTCTCGGAGAACACCGACGCGCGGTGTCCGCAACCCGCCTGTCAGCAGACAACGCGATATCTCCAGCCGTCCCAGGGTGGTCCTACCCTGTACGTAATCGATCCGCCTCATTCTTCGCGCGACGGAGGCCGGGGGCAAACCAGGGTACTGGAGTCGCGAGACGTTACCAAGCGCTGCCAGTTGACGGACTACTGCGTCGTCTGAATGGCCTGACTGCGTTTCCCAACACTGCGGCGGGTCGCCTCGTCTCGTTCATAGGAACGAGCTTCCAGATCGTTCTCACGGTCCCGAGTATTCCCTTCCAAGAGTCGGTGCCTCAATCGCGTGACTGATCGACACTGACTTTGCCGGTGGACGAGACATTCCAATCGCCGACGGCGACGCACGATGAAACGCACGCGGCGCAGCCGTGCTGCTCCGTGCGGACGCGCGCAGCGAAGACGGGCGATCACCACCCGACCCAACGCAGCGAAACCAGAAACATCCCTGGCCGCACAGCGCGTGCTGCGCAGGACCTGCGAACCCGCCACTTCGGCGTTGAGGTGGCTTAGAAAGGAGTGTTGACGGATGTCATCAGATTTCGTCCGCTATTCGCCTGATATCGAAACATTCGATCCGAAGCTCAGCGAGTACATGACTCGTATCATCGAATTTTGGGAGACGAAGGTTCGCGAATCACCGACCAGGGAGGGCAGTGGGCGAGCCGTCCGCGGCGCGCATGCGAAGACGATCGGCGTTGTCCGGGCTGAAGTTCAGATCCTCAGCGAGGTACCGTCGGGCTACGCCCAGGGCATCTATGCCGAGCCCGGCCGCCATGACGCGCTGGTTCGGTTCTCCAGCGCCTCGAACCACCTGGGCCCGGACGCACAGCTCGGACCCGTTCTGGGCTTTGCGATGAAGCTATTCAACATCGCTGGAACGAAGCTTGTCGACGACGAGCCGGAGGCGACCACGTTCGACCTGGTGTTGAAGAATCACCCGACTTTCATCGCAAACACGACGAAACACTACCTGTTCATTCAGGAGATCGGTGATCAAGTAGGCAACTACGTGGCCCGCGGACAGGCCGGGTTCCACCAGCTCCTTGCAGACTTCGTAACGGGCAAGGGCACGCTCGAGCAGCCGGATTGGGCGTGGGAGGAACTATTCGCGTTCGTGAAAACTGCGGCGCAGACGCCAGTGCGTAATCCGCTGCTCAACCCGTATTACACGATGGCTGCGGTACGTCATGGTGACTATATCGCCAAGATCCGCGTCGCTCCGGTGGCGGAGAGTGCGGAGAACGTGATCCACCGGCAGGTAGATCTGAGCAGTGGGCCCGACGTGTACGGCCCGGCTCTGGCGGCCGAATTGCAGGCACGCGGCTTCGATTTCGACCTTCAGGTGCAGCTGTGCACGGATCTGAAGGCCATGCCGGTCAACGACGCAACGATGGAATGGCCGGAGAAGCTGTCGCCATTCGTCACGGTCGGACGTGTACATATCCCGCGCCAGGACATCTCGGCGCCGGAAAATCAGGAGAGGGGCGACGCCCTTGCGTTCAATCAGTGGCGTGTGACGTCAGATCACCGGCCGATGGGCGAAATCATGGACGTCCGGCGCATCTATACCCAGTCAGCGAAAATCCGCCGGACTCTCAATCACCAACCACTGCGCGAGCCCACCACCGCGGACGAGGTGCTGCCGCAGTCCGCGGTATCCTGACGCGCGTTGTGCTCGCTCACCTTTCGCTCAAGTCCAGCCGGCGTGGTTGCGCAGTACCGGCAACGTTCTGGTATGTGCACACGAGAGTGCTCACATCAGCGCTGTGCAGTGTGGC
>JAFAPL010000872.1 GCA_019247135.1 Chloroflexota bacterium
TGCGCGGCATCCTCAACGTGCTGGCTGTCAAGGCCCCTGGCTTCGGCGACCGCCGCAAGGAGATGCTGCGTGACATCGCCACTCTCACCGGTGGCCAGGTGATCAGCGAGGAGCTTGGCAAGAAGCTCGACGGCGCGAGCTTGAACGACCTGGGCCAGGCGCGGCGCGTGGTGTCGACGAAAGACGACACGACCATCGTCGAAGGCCGTGGCTCGCAGCAGGACATTCAGGGTCGGATCAGCCAGATCAAGGTCCAGATTGACGAGACCACCAGCGACTACGACCGCGAGAAGCTGCAGGAGCGGCTGGCCAAGCTGTCGGGTGGCGTCGCCGTGATCAAAGTTGGCGCGGCCACCGAGGTTGAGCTGAAGGAAAAGAAGGCTCGCGTCGAGGATGCGCTGCATGCGACGCGCGCCGCGGTCGAAGAGGGCGTCATCCCGGGCGGCGGCGTCACGCTGCTGCGGGCCGCCAAGGCCATCGACGGCCTCTCGCTCGACGGCGACCAGAAGGTTGGCGCCGAGATCCTGCGGCGTGCGCTCGAAGAGCCCGTGCGCCAGCTGGTCCGCAATGCTGGCCTCGAGGGCAGCGTCGTGGTCGAGCGGCTCGGTCGCGAGGAGCGCCCGAACTGGGGCTTCGACGTGATGAGCGAGGACTACGTCGACCTGGTCGCGGCGGGCATCATCGATCCCGCCAAGGTGACGCGGTCGGCGCTGGAGAACGCCGCGAGTGTGGCAGGCATGATCCTGACGACTGAGGCGCTGGTCACGGAGCTGCCGGAGAAGAAGGCGCCCGCGGCCCCGGCTGGCGGCGCCCCAGATATGTACGACTAGGCGCTGAGCGCATTCGACACCCCACCCCCCAGCCCCCTCCCCTCGATCTCCGAGGGGAGGGGGAGTTTCTTTATCGCCCGTTTCCGCCGCTCGTACGTGACGAACTCCTGGTAGCCGGCTCGACGCATGAGCGCGGAAGCCGATTCAAAATCCGAGGCCACTTCGTTGGGCGCGTGCGCGTCGGAGCCGAACGTGACTGGCACGCCCACGTCGTGACAGGCCTGCAGCAGGTCCGGGTGTGGATACATCTCGGCCACGGGTTTTCTCAAGCCGCCGGTGTTCACTTCGACACACACGCCCGTGCGGGCAAGGCGTTTCGCAAAGGCGGTATAGGCCTCGGCTTGCGACGCGCGCGGGCGGTGGCCGAATTTCTTCACCAGGTCACAGTGGCCAATCGTGTCGAACAGACCTGTTTCCGCTGACGCGCCCACGGTGTCGAAGTAGCGCGCGTACAGGGCGTCGATGTCCCACTCGGCGAAGCCGGCAAGATACCGACTGTCGTCGAAGCCCCAGCCGTCAATGAAGTGGACGCTGCCTATCACGTAATCCCAGTCGTAGCGCCGCAGGATGTTTTCCAGCGCGGGCTCGTGGCCTGGAATGTAGTCGGCTTCGGTCGAAAGCCGGATGCTGATATCCGAGCCGTAGCGGGTTCGACAGCGCTCGACGTCTTCGATGTAGAAGTCGTGCTCCCACTCGGCCATGGCGAGCTGCGGGTCGCGTCCATCCTCGGGGAGCCAGTACATGAACAGGTGGTCGGAAAAGCCGAGCTCCGCCAGGCCCGACTCGATCGCATGCTCCACGTACCGCTCCATGGCGCCCGAAGCATGCCCGCAGCGCGCGGTGTGCACGTGGTAGTCAACAACCGGCACCCGCGACATGGCGATCAAGGCTATCGGAGACGGTGATGTAGACGGATTCGTCTACAAACATGTATGCTGCTGGTGTGGTCGACACGACGACAATCAGGGTTGCACGTCGGACACAGCAACGGCTCGCACAACTCGCGGCCGAAAACCGCGTGTCCATCGGCGACCTGCTGGACCAGCTCGTCGAGCGCGAGCGGCGCGCGAGCATTCTCGCCGACTACAACGCCGGGATGGCCGCGCTGTTGCAGGACCCGAGCGAGCGAGCAGCGTGGAGCGATGAAATCGCCTGGTCGGAAACCAGCGCCGCTGAGCTTGCTGACAGAGATGCCGAATCCACTCAGGGGTGAAGTCTGGCTGGCTCGCCCGCCGCGTGATGTGCAAGGGCACGAGCAGGCAGGGGCGAGGCCGGTGCTCGTCCTTTCGGCCGATGCGATCAACCGGGGACCCTCAGGCCTGAGCATCGTGGTGCCGCTGAGCACGCGAGACCGAGGCATCAAGCTACACCTTGTCGTCGAACCGCCCGAAGGTGGGTTGCGGCAACGCAGGGTGGTCATACCCGAGCAGATCCACGCCGCGGATCAATCGCGCCTGGTCGAGCGCTGGGGAATGATTTCGGACCAGACGCTGCGTCTGGTGGAGGACCGACTGCGCATCGTGCTGGACCTCGACGGTGGAGTATGAGAGCGTTCTTGCGGCGGGGTTGGTTATCTCGGGCATCGGGCTCGTGTTTGAATTCGCCAGGCGTCGCGGGCCGTATCGCGTCGGGCCGTGGCCGGGGCTGACGGCACGTGGGGCGGGTGTTCTCATCGGCTGCGCTTTGCTGCTCGGCGGCATTCAGATGTTTTTCAGCGGCGGCGGCGTGCCCAAGCGGGCGTGGCCCGACCTGAGCGCGGTCGCGATCGGCAGCCTGGTTCCGCTAGTACTCGCGACGCGAGTGGTCAAAGCGCCGGGCGCGGCAAGCGCGGTGTGCGGCGCCTATCTCTTGCCGCGCAGTCTCGCATCGCTGATGGACGCCGCCATCGACCCACCGCCACTCGTGCTGGTCAGCGCGGTCGCCTTCGATCTCGTGCTGTGGGTGCGACGCAGCGATCTTTCCATCAAGCGACGGGTCAGTCGCGTGCCGCGCCAGCCGACCGTCTGGCGCGGTGCTCTTGCAGGCGCGGCCTTCGCGCTCAGCTTCGTGCTGGTCGAGCCCGCCTATTCGGCATTGCTCGGCGCGGATGTGACAGCGTTCCAGACGGCGGATGTCGCTCTGGCAGCCGCCGTCGCGGTCGTCGCGTGCGCTGCGCTCGGCACGGCTATGTTCGATCAGGCTCGGCCGAGATAAAGAATCACGACGGACAGCAGCGCCCACACGCTGACCGACGCCAGGAGCGGTCGGTCGCGGAACAGGAGGTCCTCGGGCGACCCACCGACGTTGCCGTCGTGCACGAGAAACAGGTACCGGAACAATCCGTACAGCACCACCGGAATCGTCAGCATCATGCTGTGGTTGCGTGGCAGGTTCTCGGCGGAGAAGGTGTACAGCGCGTAGGTCATGACCGCCGCGCTGCTCACCACGAGGATCAGCTGATCGACGAACTCGAGCGAATACGACTCTAGATTGCGCCGGTGGCCGATGGCAATCTCAGCAGGAAGCGTCTGCAGTTCCGTGCGCCGTTTTCCGAGCGCGATGAGCAACGCGCCGAGCAGCGTCGCGATATACAGCCAGGGCGAGATGGGTACGTCGATGGCGACCGCGCCCGCGGCCGCTCGCAGCACGAATCCGCCCGCGAGTCCGAAGATGTCCAGCAGCACCAGGTGCTTCAACGTGGTGCTGTACACGGCCGTCAGCAACACGTACGCAAGTGCCAGGATGCCGAGCATCGAGCCGAGCACGAAGCACGCGAGCAAGCCGGCGGCGGCGAGCAGCAGGCCCACGCCGAGCGCGAGACCCACAGGTACCTGGCCCGACGCGATCGGACGCAGGCGCTTGGTCGGGTGGCGGCGGTCGGCTTCGACGTCGAGCACGTCGTTCAGCAGATAGCCCGCGCTCGACAGCGCACAAAACGCTGCGAACGCGATGACGCTGCGAACGAGCAGCGCAGTCTCCTGCAAGTTCAATGTGAACGCGAGTGCGACGAACAGCAGCCCGTTCTTGGTCCACTGCTTCGGCCGAAGCGCGACCAGTAGCGCGCGCGGCGCAACGACGGTCGGCGCGCCGCTCCTCGCCTCTGGGCGGGCAGCGTTGGCCATCGCAAGATTGTACGCACGTACAATCGCCGGCCAGTGTGATTGAGCGAATCGGGAACGTGTTCTATCGCGTATCGGACATGGACGCGGCGGTCCCGTTCTACCGCGACGCGCTCGGCCTGTCGTTGAAGTTCCAGGATGGCGACCGCTGGGCAGCGTTCGACGTCGGCGGAGCGACGCTGGCGCTGGAGGGCGGCGGATCCGGTGGACCAGGCGGCGCGACGGTCAGCCTGAGGACCTCAGAGCTCGACGCGCTCGTGCGCGGCTTGAGAGCGCGAGGCGCCCAGGTCAGCGATGTCGAGACAGGCGCGCACGAGCGGCGCGCGACCGTCAAAGATCCGGCGGGCAACACGCTGGTGTTATACGAACCGCTGCAGCGCGGATAAGTCGATCAATTGCGGGCTGGCGGTGTCTCGAGCCATCGGCTTCAACTTGTCCAGTTGACCTGGCTGGCCTGATTTGAGCGCCAGCCCGCATCTCTGGCACAGGTGGCGTGCACGACGCAAGCTGCTCGCGACGCCGCGGATAAGTCGATCAATTGCGGGCTGGCGATGTCTCGAGCCATGGGCTTCAACTTGTGCAGTTGACCTTGCTGGCCTGATCGAGCGCCAGCCCGCATCTCTGCCCGGTTGGGCGTGCACGACGCAGACTGCTTGCGACGCCGCGCATAAGTTCATCATTTTCTGCAAGATCGCGGGCTGGCGGTGTCTCGAGCCATGGGCTTCAACTTGTCCAGTTGAGCTAGAGCTGTTGCATGCGCGGGAGCACCTGGGTGCCGAACAGCTCG
>JAFAPL010001016.1 GCA_019247135.1 Chloroflexota bacterium
CGGGTCGGAAAATACGTTTCCAGCATCCGGTCGGCCATGGACTCGCCACTCCCGAAGGACAGCCTCTCGCTTCTTGGTGGAATGGAGTCCGACTTCTACCAGGGCGCTAGGGTTACACGTCACCGAACGCGCATCGTGGCGTCGACAAGGACCTGACATCTGCGCTCGTAAAGTGGGCGTTGTCCAGTCCGGCGTGCCTCACCCACGCTGGGGATGATTCGTCGCACGGACTCTTCTCAGTAACTCTGTGTAGGCGCACCTCTGCATATGGATTCGTGCCCGGCAAGAGCGTGCGGGATTGTTGATGGCTGCCTGCTATCGAGGAGTGGTCACCAACATGCACATTGGCGCCATGCATCGGGATCCATCAGCCCGGTGGAAGACTGGCGAGCGCGGTGGGACAGGTGCTCGGCGAAATTGTCGAGTGCAACGCCTGAACACCAGATGCAGTTCTGGCAAGAAACCAGAGAGTCGGTCTACGAGATCTGGTCTAAGGCCGAGTCGTAGTCCGTCTCGGGTTGGTCCCCACCTCGCCGCAAGTGCGATCTTGCGCTGCCAAGAGTGTCACTCCCAATTGACCGAGGAAGATGCTAACCGTAGCGGTTTGGTCCGAATGCTCATGCGCGTGCGGCGTCAACATAGCGTGACCGATCGGCACTCCGGCAAGCTGCCGGATGTCGTTGCCACGTGCCGCGGGTCGCATACAGAACCGCCACAAGGCCCGTTCACGCAGCCCCACGTGAGGCGTAGCCATGGATGTGCAGCACGTCGGTCGGGTTACGCGACGGCCGGCGTCAGGACGTCGAAGGCTTCTCGGTCACGCCGTCCATGGTGAGTTGCCACTCGCGGCCGCCGGATGAAGGGTCGCTACCATGCAGGTGCGATAGATCGCAGAAACCCAGGCTTCGGCGCGGCGCGGGGTTCGTGCCTGGCTCGTGGGACGCGCCGACGCTACAGGTTCACACCACAGAAGGGAAGCCGAACATATGCCGCCTACCAGTGTTCATTTCAATGGTGGTGTCAATCTCGCTGACACTGACACGGTTCTGCGCGAGATCACAAGTCGTGTGCCGAACGGGGTGCACCGCATTCCCGACGGCGAGACCGGCGATCGACAGAACTGGATCTGGTTCCAACTCGAGAAATTCTGGCACACGCCCGGCATTGAAAGGGCAGGTGCGCAAGACCAGACGCAAGGCTACGAACAGATGCCCAAGGTCCGCTTGGCCGCGAGCGCGGACCCGAGTAGCCTGCAGTGGCCCAACCTCGGCTATGCCGATGCGTATGTCAGCTCCTTCAAGAGTTTCCAACGCATGCGCGACGCGGGCACGATCGGGCGCGACGTGCGATTCCAGGTCGAGTATCCAACGCCCCTGGCCGCGATCAACGCCTGGTTTGTTGTCGAAGACCAGCCACGGGTTGAGCCCTCGTACGAACGCGCCCTGTTTGCTGACCTGCAGAACTTGCTGGCGCGTCTGCCGCATGTGGATATAGCCGTCCAGTGGGACGTCGCGGTCGAGATTGCGATCCTGGAGAACGCTTTCGAGGCCGCGCCCGGACAGGATCTCAAAACCATCGTGCAGCGTCTCGCCCGCTGTGTTGACCAGGTGCCGTCGGATGTACCGGTCGGCCTGCACTTGTGCTACGGGGACTATAAGCACAGCCACTACAAGGAACCCGACTCGCTCGATCTTCAGGTCCAACTCACCAACGGCGTTGCCGAGGTCGCCAAGCGCTCGATCAGCTGGGTTGCCTTCACGGTGCCCCAGTATCAGCGAAGCGCCCCGTACTTCGCTCCGTTACGCGAGTTGCGGGTTCCGACAGAGACTGAGCTCAACTTTGCGCTGGTGCCGTACCACGTTGCGAACCAGGAACAGGGCACGACCGCTGAGCAGGTGCGGCTGATCGACGAGTACCTGGCGAGCAGCGCAGCCGGCGCACGCTCTGGTTGGGGGATCTGTACGGAGTGCGGAATGGCTCGCGCTGAGCGGGCGGAAGTTCCGCAGTTGTTGGATTTGCATCGTGAAATCCTGGACCGCTATGGCACCGCGCATTAGCACTGCTGGGGTCCCGTGCAATGCTGGAATATGCCGTTTGCGGCCGGGCCTCTTCTCGCAGAGTGACCAGCGTCCAGGACTCGTCCACTTACTGTACTGTCGCGTGAGAACGCGCTCGCACTAGTCCAAGCTTGGCGCGGGTTCAAGTTCTGTCAGCAAGTGCGGAATCGATCGCTGGTCGTGCCGCGGGGCTCCGGACCCTGGTTCGGCCTCGCGGAGCACCCGGCGTAGCCGGCGCGGCGCCACCGCCGCCGCGCATCCGGCCGGAAGATAACCGACCAGAGCTGGGCGTTCGTCAGCCGTTGCGCCTGCGAGCGTCGTCAGGACGGTTACAGCAATTACCCCCCGAGCGTCGGAATCCGGCGAGATCATGCACTTGGCACCAGTTTCCGCGCCGCCACTCATGGGCCGGTTTTCGCTTCCATTGCCACGCAGCACCCAAGTTACCGACCGCCGAGCGGGCATATCGGTCAGACTGTGCGCCCCAACGGAGACTTGTGAGCCCACCCGTGCAAGGTTCCGTCAGGATCAACGTAGCCGAACTCACGTAGTCCGCAGTCGGTGCCGTGCGGCTCACCTGACCGACCCTCCACATCCGCTGCCGCCCACTCGGGATGCACGGCATCGGCATCTGAGACGTAAAAATGCACCACCGAGTCCATTGCCCGACGTGTCTTAGAGCCTTGGCGGCGCGGCAGTCAAGCGCTTCACGGGCGCGACGCAATTGCGAGCGGCGCGCGAGCTGGAATCGGCCATGCTCATGAGCCTGCCAGACTGGCCCAATCCCAACATTGACACTGGTGGCGAATTGAGATTCGACTGAGACGGGTAGCCGTCTACCGGTCAAGTTAGCTGCGCGGGAATGTTGGCTTGAACTGACTGACTGGGGAGCCGATCGTGTCCTTGCAGCCTACGCCGATTGGGCCGGTGCCCGATGAAACTGCTCGCGTGGCCCATGCCGCGTTCCCGACTGGCAACATGTACGTCCAGTTGCGTGACGAGCTTGGCCGCGTGTACGACGATGCCAACTTCAGCGAGCTGTTTCCGACACGAGGCCAGCCGGCAGAGGTGCCGTGGCGACTGGCCCTGGTCACCGTGCTCCAGTTCGCTGAAGGTCTGTCCGATCGTCAAGCAGCAGATGCGGTGCGAGGACGCATCGATTGGAAATACTTGCTCGGCCTCGACTTGACTGATCCAGGCTTCGATCACACCGTGCTGAGCGAGTTTCGTAGCCGACTGGTGGCGGGCCATGCCGAAGTCGTGTTGTTGGACGCGCTGTTGGCTCGGTCACGCGAGCTTGGACTTTTTCGGCCGCGGGGCCGGCAGCGCACAGACTCCACCCATGTGCTGGCCGCCGTGCGCGTACTCAATCGCCTGGAGCGAGTTGGCGAGACGCTGCGAGCAGCGCTCAACAGCCTTGCCGTGGTCGCTCCTGACTGGCTCCAGAGCGTTGCTCCTCCAGCGTGGTACCAGCGCTACGGCAGCCGAGTCGAGAACTATGATCTGCCCAAGTCGGACGCTGCTCGCCGAGACCTGGCCGCGACCATCGCCGCCGATGGCCAACTGTTGCTGAACACCATCGACGCCGCCGTCGAGCAGCCCTGGCTGAACCAGGTTCCCACGGTGCGGGTATTACGTCAGGTCTGGGCTGAGCAATTCGTCCAAGAACGAGGACGGCTCCGGTGGCGAGAAGTCAACGAAATCCCGATTCCAGCGGAGATGATCAGCTCGCCCTACGATCCCGAGGCTCGCTACAGCTCGAAGCGAAGTGTCGAATGGGTCGGCTACAAGGTGCACCTGACGGAGACGTGCGATGCTGACACACCGCACCTGATTACTAACGTCGAGAGCACGCCCGCGTCGCGCCCTGACGACACGATGCTCGCCGTCGTGCATGGGTCGCTAGCGGCCATGGATCGGCTGCCAGCTGAGCACCTGGTGGATAAGGGCTACACCGATTCCCATGTGCTGGTCGACAGCCGGCGCGAGTATGGCGTCTCCGTTATCGGCCCAGTTGCTGACGATCCGAGTTGGCAAGCTCAGGCTGGTTCGGGCTTCGCGAAGGGCGATTTCATCATCGACTGGGACGCTCGAACAGCCATCTGCCCGAGTGGCAAACGCAGCTTTTCCTGGTTGACGAATCCAGATGCGACCAAACCCGAGACCACCGTGGTGCGATTCTCCCGCCGCGACTGTTCACCATGCCCTGTTCGGACCCAGTGCACGCGACGCCGCGGCGAGCCACGTGAGTTGGTACTCCAGCCACGGGTCGAGCACGAGGCCCTCTGGGCTGCCCGACGGCACCAACAGACCGACGACTTCAAAGTCCAGTACGCCGCTCGGGCCGGCGTCGAAGGCACACACGCCCAAGCGGTACGACGTGCTGGGCTGCGGCGTTCGCGGTACATCGGCCTTGCCAAGACTCGACTGCAGCACATCGCCACCGCCGCCGCCGTAAACCTGGTGCGAATCAATGAGTGGTGCTCGGGCACACCTCTCGCCAAAACCCGCGTCTCGCGGTTTGCTGCCCTTCAGTCGCCCTGAATTCGCCACCGGTGTCAATGTTGGGATTGGGCCTACTACTCGGACCAATCGATTTCTTGGCTGTCGAGTTTCTCGGCGGCCGCATCACTGGCGAAAGCTTCGAATTGCTGAGGGACCGTCCAACGCGACATCATTCGGTTGCTGGACCTCGACTTCATCGCCAAGTCGGCTGATGGAAGGGCGCGCAAGGTTGCTCTCGGCAGCGGCGAGCACGCGGCGGACATCGACGTCACCCTCCGGCAGGCGGCCGAGTCAAGCCTACTCGCGCCGCTTCAGGTGTCAGCGTTGGCACGTTGCCGAGGTGTCGCCCAACCGAGGAGGCTCCGCCAGCGAACTTCAGACCTGAATGTCCTCGATCAGCAGCCATGCGCATAGCGGTCGATATTTCCCGGACACAGCACTCTAGATGATCTGGAACGTTCTCTTGCTCGGCGTGGCGGCTGGGCTGGATCCGGCGCGGATGGCCCACATTGCGTTCATCTTGACCCGCTCCAGGCCGCTGCGCCTGCTGGTTGTCTGGTGGGTTGGCGGGTTCGGGGTCAGCATGATCGTGGGTGCGGTGCTGGTAACCGTGCTGAAGGATTTCGGCGTCGGGCAGAGCAGTTCACTTCCACCAGGGATAGAGATCA
>JAFAPL010000089.1 GCA_019247135.1 Chloroflexota bacterium
CTGCATCGGCACGTTGAAGTCGACGCGGACCAGTGCGATTTTGCCGCCCCAGTCCACGTCGCGGACGGTGCAGAGGCGGGCCATGGCTGGCCCGCTACTCTTTGCTAGAAACGGTCTGGGCTGTGGACGCCGCGCTGTCGCGGGTGACTCGCGGGTTCTTGCCCCACATGCCGGGATCGCCCACGATCTCCTTCAGCATCGCGCCATTGGCCGAGGTTCGGCCGCTCAGGTGGCGCGCGACAAACGCGGTGATGTCGGACAGACGGCAGGCGTAGCCATACTCGTTGTCGTACCAACTGATCGCCTTCACCAGATTGCCGATCACGAGCGTGTCGAGCGCGCTGAAGATCGACGAGCGCGTGTCGCCCTTGAAGTCCATAGACACCAGCGGCTCTTCGGTGTACCCAAGGATCCCGAGCATCGTGTCCTTCGAGTACTCGCGCATCGCCGAGTTGACTTCATCTTTGGTGACCTCGCGGTCGAGCACCGCCGTGAAGTCCACGACCGAGACGGTCGGCGTGGGCACACGGAACGACATCCCGCCGAAGCGCCCCTGCAGCTCGGGGATGACCAGTCCAACGGCGCGAGCAGCGCCCGTTTCGGACGGCACGATGTTCATCGCCGCCGCCCGCGCGTCGCGCAGGTCTTTCGCGGCCACGTCGAGCAGCCGCTGCGAGTTCGTGTACGAGTGAACCGTGGTCAGGAGGCCACGTTGAATGCCGAACTTGTCGTACAGAACTTTCGCGACCGGCGCCAGGCCGTTGGTCGTGCAGGACGCGTTGGAAATGACGGTGTGTTTGTTGGGGTCGAAGCGTTCGTGATTGACGCCGAGGACGATCGTGATGTCCTCATTCTTGGCGGGCGCTGAAATGATCACTTTCTCGGCGCCGGCGTCCACGTGCGCTTTGGCTTTCGTCGCATCCGTGAACAGACCCGTGGACTCGATCACGATCTGAGCGCCCATGCTCTTCCACGGAATGGCGCCGGGATCGCGCTCCGCCGTCACCTGAATCTCACGCCCGTTCACGACGAAGGACTTTTCGCGCGCTTCGACGTCACCTGGGTAGACGCCGTAGTTGCTGTCGTACTTGAACAGGTGCGCGTTGGTCGCGGTGTCGAATAGATCGTTGATCGCGACGACTTCGACGTCGTCCGCGTGCCTGTCGAGCAGCGCTTTGAGTGCCTGCCGCCCGATTCGCCCGAACCCATTGATGCCTACGCGTACTGCCATGTGGCGGCTCCTTTCGTCGCTACTGACGACGGGTTGTGGTGAACGCAGCCTGGCCCGCGTATTCGGCCGCGGGGCCAAGCTGCTCCTCGATGCGCAGCAACTGGTTGTATTTGTTCACGCGTTCGCCGCGCGCGGGTGCGCCAGTCTTGATCTGCCCGGCGTTGGTTCCAACTGCCAGATCGGCAATGGTGGTGTCCTCGGTCTCGCCGGAACGATGCGAGATCACGGTCGTAAAGGCGGCGTCGTGTGCCATTTCGATCGTCTGAAGGGTCTCGGTGACGGTGCCGATCTGGTTCACCTTGACCAGGATCGAGTTGGCTGCATGCTCGTCGATGCCACGCTTCAATCGCTCGGTATTCGTCACGAAGAGGTCGTCCCCGACGAGCTGGATCCTGCTTCCCAGGCGCTGGGTGAGCTGCTGCCAACCGGCCCAGTCGTCTTCCGCCAGCCCGTCCTCGATCGAGACTATGGGGAAGTCCGAGCAGAGCTGTTCGTACAGGTCGATCATCTCCGCGCCTGATTTCGTCGCACCTTCACGCTCGAGTCGATACGTGCCGTCCGCATACAGCTCGGTCGCGGCAACATCCATCGCAATCGCAACCTGTGTACCGGGCCCATAGCCGGCGCGCTCGATCGCGGTGACGATCACCTCCAGCGCGGCCCGATTACTGGGCAGGCGAGGGGCAAACCCGCCCTCGTCGCCGATGCCCGTACCGGCTTTTCTGGCGCGAAGCTCGGCGTGTAGCGCGTGATAGACCTCGGCGCCCCACCGCAGCGCTTCGGCAAACGTGCTCGCGCCAACTGGCGCAACCATGAACTCCTGGAAGTCGGTCGAGTCTTCCGCGTGGCGACCGCCATTGAGGATGTTCATCAGCGGGACGGGCAGGCGGTGGCCGGCGATGCCGCCGATGTACGCGTAGACCGGCGTTTTGCGCAGGTTTGCGGCCGCGCGCAGGCAGGCGAGTGACACCCCGAGGACAGCGTTGGCGCCGAGCTTTGCCTTGTTCGGGGTGCCATCCAGGGTCAGCAGGCAGTCGTCGATTGCGGTCTGGTCGAGAACAGACCGCCCACGCAGCGCCGAGGCGATGGTCTCGTTGACGTTGCGCACGGCGATCAGCACGCCTTTGCCGCCGTACAGCCTGGCGTCCTTGTCTCGAAGCTCGATCGCTTCGTGAGCGCCCGTCGATGCGCCGGAGGGCACCGCTGCACGGCCGAGTGTGCCGTCCTCGAGCGACACGTCCACCTCGATGGTGGGATTCCCGCGTGAGTCGAGGATCTGGCGGGCCCTGACGTCGGCAATGACAGTCACGGAACGGTTCAGTCTAACAGAGGCCGGAAACCCGCTTGACGCCTCGGGCACATGGTCCCGAAGCTTGCGCCATCGAACTATGACGCTCTCCGAAAGGGCCGCCTGGGGACTGCCGAGTCAACCGGAGTCGCGTGTGCCCGCGACGCTGGGCATCATCGCCGCCGTACTGCTGTACGTGAGTCTGCCGGATCGACTCACGTTCGGACCGATCTGGCTCCTGCCCGTACTGGAAGCGGCCATCCTGCTTCCGCTGTTCATCGACGCGCCACGCCGAGATCCCGAAGAAAAGCTGTGGCATAGAGGCGCCGCCGTTGCGCTGATCGCACTGGTGAGCCTCGCAAACATGGTTTCACTGGCGCTGCTCATCCGCGCGCTGCTGGAGGGCAGTCAGGCAGACGCCGCGTCCCTGGTTTTCTCGGCAATGCAGATCTGGCTGACCAACGTAATCGTGTTCGGGCTGTGGTACTGGGAGCTCGACCGTGGTGGCCCAAGCGCGCGCGTTCGAGCCGACCACCGTGAGCCCGACTTTCTGTTCCCGCAGATGATTACGCCGGCTGTTGCGCCGGCCGATTGGTACCCGCGCTTCTGGGACTACCTGTATGTGGCCTTTACCAACGCGACGGCTTTCAGTCCGACCGACACGATGCCATTGACGGTCGTGGCCAAATCGCTCATGACAATCCAGTCGATCGTCTCGTTGCTCACGGTGGCGCTGGTCGCTGCACGTGCCGTCAATATCCTGCAGTCGCCGGGTTAGCCCGAGGTCAGACGCTAGACTCGCGCCGCGCCCGACTTGCCGAGCACGGGGGCGGGCGGACGCGCCGTCGCCGGGATGCGATCGCTGGATCTGCGTACAGTCAGTTGGAGGCCGTCGACGGCCTGCACCACGACCTGCTCACCCGTGCCGATGCGTCCGTCGGGAGCGATCGCCTGCCAGAGCTCCCCGTTGGTGAGCACGATGCCCTGCTTGCCGGGTTCCAATTCACGGCGGACGATACCGGTCGCGCCGATGAGCGCCTCACGGCCGGTCACGACTCGGCGCCTTCGCGATCTCAGGATCGCCGTGACGAGGAACGCGAAGAACACGACGAAGACGGCCGTCACCGCCGCGACCGCCGCCAGCGGAATCTCGAGATACGGTGCGTTCGGCGCATTGATCAGCAGTAGCGAGCCGGTGATGAATGAGAGCGCGCCGCCGGCCGCCAGGATGCCGTGTGCGGTCAAGAAGGGCTCGAGCGCGAAGAGCAGCAAACCGAACGCGAGCATCGCCACGCCGGCGAAGTTCAGTGGCAGAGTGCCGAGTGCATAGAAGGCGAGCAGGAGGCAGATGCCGCCGATCACGCCTGGGAAGACCGAGCCCGGGTTGTACAGCTCGAGCAGCAAGCCCAGCGACCCCATGCTCAGCAAGATGTAGGCGATCGTCGGATTGGTGATCGTCAGCAGAAAGGACTCGAGCGGCGACATGTCTTCACGAATGGGATCCGCATTGGCGGTCCGCAAGGTCGTCCATCCGGTGGACACCTGCACTTGCGCTCCGTCCATCTGCCGCAACAGGTCCGCAAGATCGCTGGCGACATAGTTGACGACGTTCGACTTCAGCGCCTCACTGGCCTGCAGGTTGGCGCCTTCGCGCACGGCGCGCTCGGCGAAGTCGGGATCGCGACCGCGTTTCTCAGCCAGCGAGCGGATGTTCGCGACGGCGTCGTTGGTCACCTTGGCCTGCATCTCCGGCGACATCTGGGCTTCCTGGCCGTTGTCGCCCATCGCGACTGGCGTAGCCGAGCCGATATTCGTCGCCGGCGCCATGCCGACCAGTTGGGCCGCGTAGCAGATGTAGACCCCCGCCGAGCCGGCGTGCGCACCATCCGGAGCAACGTAAATGACCACCGGCACACGCGAGGCGAGAATGCGCTGGTTGATGTCGTGCATCGAGTCCGACAGGCCGCCCGGCGTATCCATGTAAAAGACGACTGCCGCGGCATTGGCCTGTTCGGCCTGCGAGATCACTCGATCCACGTAGCTGGCCATGGGTGGACCGATGATGCCTTTGATGCTTCCGACCGCGATCTGTGGCTGAGCCGGTTGCGCCTGTGCACTGAGCGTTGACAGAGCCAACGCAACCAGCATCACGAGCAGGCCGGCCCACAGGCTGCGCATGGCTTACACCGGCTGAAGCTGCCGGGCGAGCGCCTCGACTTCAGCGCGCATGGCTTCGATCGCCACCTCGTCACGGGGGTTCTCGGCGACGGTGCTGATGATCTGCGCCACACGCTGCATATGGGCTTCGGTCGCGCCGCGCGTCGTGACGGCCGGCGTGCCGAACCGCACGCCGCTGGTGACGGCCGGCTTGCGCGTCTCGCCGGGCACCGTGGACATGCTGGTGATGATGCCGGCGCCCTCCAGCGCGCGTGCGAGCGTCTTGCCTGAGTATTCGCGGTCGAGCAGTTTGATAACCAGCAGGTGGTTGTCGGTTCCGCCCGACACGAGCTTCATGCCACTTCGAACGAGCCCGTCGGCGAGTGCCCGAGCGTTGCCGACGACCTGCTCCTGATAGGTTCGAAACTCCGGCTGCATCGCTTGCAAGAAGCAGACGGCCTTGGCCGCGATGGCCGACAGGTGGGGTCCGCCCTGAATACCGGGAAAGACCGTACGGTCGATGTCTCTGGCGATCTCCTGCTTGCACAGGATCAACGCGCCACGCGGACCCCGCAGGCTTTTGTGGGTCGTGGTCGTCACGACGTCGGCGTACGGCACGGGGCTCGGGTGCACACCCGCGGCCACCAGGCCGGCGATGTGCGCGATATCCGCCATGAACCGCGCCCCGACGGAGTCGGCGATCTCTCGAAAACGCGCCCAGTCGATGATCCGCGAATAGGCTGATGCACCGGCGACGATCAATCTCGGCTTGTGCTCACGAGCAAGCTCGGCGACTCGGTCGTAGTCGATGTACTCGGATTCCGGGTCAACGCCGTAGTGGACGAACTTGTAGAACTTGCCCGAGAAGCTGACCGGGCTGCCATGTGTCAGATGACCGCCCTGGCTGAGCTCCATCCCCAGGACCGTGTCGCCGGGGTTCAGCACGGCGAAATAGACCGCCATATTGGCGGGGCTGCCGGAGTACGGTTGGACGTTGGCGTGGTCGGCGCCGAAGAGCTGCTTGGCGCGATCGATGGCCAGCTGTTCGATGTCGTCTACCAGCGCCACGCCCTGGTAGTAACGATTGCCTGGGTAGCCCTCGGCGTATTTCACGTTCAGGTGTGAGGCGAGGCACTCGAGCACCGCGGGCGATGTGTAATTTTCGCTGGCGATGAAATTGAGCGTCTGGTTGTGGCGGCGGCGGTCACGCTCGAGCAGGCCCGCCACTTCGGGATCCACCTGGCTCAGCCGAGCCTCAAAGGCAGTGCTGCGTGTCTCGACGGCCATGCAAGCTGAGTGTAGCTCTTACAATTGCGGGCCGATGAACAAGCGAAAGAAAGTTGCCTGGCGGAAGCATCGCGTCAAGGCGAAAAAGGCAGACGAGAAGAAGCGCACGGGCGTGCTCGTCCGCCGCTAGATCGGACTCCTTACACGAGCAGCGAAAAACCGCCGTCCACGACGAGGGTCTGGCCCCGAATCATCTGGGCCGCGTCGCTGCACAAGAACCCGACAACATTTGCGATATCCGCGGACGCAACCATGCGGCCGGCCGGTGTGCGCGCAACCGTCTGATCGATGACCTCGCGCCCCCAGGCGAACGACTTGAGCGCGTCAGTCTCGACCAGTCCGCCTGAAACGGCGTTCACCCGAACGCCGTGAGGCGCCAGTTCGACCGCGAGGTAGCGCGTAACCCCTTCCAGTGCCGCCTTGGACACGCCGACCAGAAAGTAGTCGCGCATCACACGGTTGGCGCCCAGGCTCGAGACGCTCACCACCGATCCGCCACCGCGCGCCTGCATGAGCGGCAACGCGGCGCGCGCACACAGCCACGCGCCACGGGCGTTGACGTTCATCGTCCAGTCCCAGTGGTGGGCGGTGAGATCCATGGCTGGTCGATTGACACCTGAGGCCGAGTTGTTGATCAGGATGTCGAGCCCGCCCCATTGGGCGCCCACGTCATCGAACAACCGCCCGACTTGATCCTCGTCGGCCACGTTCGCGCGGAGTACACAGGCCTGCGCGCCCAGCCTGCGCAGCTCCTCGCACGTTTGCTGGGCAGCGTCAGGGTGCCGCACGTAGGTGATCGCAACCGATGCACCCTGACGCCCGAGCTCGAGCGCGATGGCTCGACCGATTCCGCGGCCGCCGCCGGTCACCAGCGCCAGCTTGCCGGCCAGCGCGCCGGCCGCGGCGCTCACACGAGGGTTGCGTTGACGCTGAGCTGAACGTTGCCCTTGAGCGCTCCAGAAATCGGGCAGCCGTCCTTCGCACCCTCGGCTGCTTTCTTGAACCCTTCGGCATCGATGCCCGGCACCTTGCCGCGTACCTCTAGCTGACTGGAGACAACCTTGAAGCCCTCGCCCTCCCGATCGAACGTCACGGTGGCGTTGACATCGAGCTGCTCGGGCGGCGTGCCTGCGCGGCCGAGTCCCGCTGAAAGGGCCATTGCGAAGCAGCTGGCGTGCGCCGCGGCGAGGAACTCTTCAGGACTGGTCACGCCCTGCGCGTCGGGTTCCGATCGCCGTGCCCAGCTGACCTGGAGGTCCTTGTAGGCGCCGCTACTGCTTGCGCTGACCCGGCCCTTGCCCGAGGGAAGATCACCATTCCAGGTCGCGTCGGCCCGTCGAACTGCTGCCATGCTGCTGTTGCTCCTCGAGGTATTTCGAAAATATCTCCGGCTCGATCTTACTGGTATGCTGCGCCTCGCTTGACTTCGGCCGATGACTCCCAGCTCGAGGAGATCACGATCGATCGGCTGCAAGAACGACTGCGAGCTGGCGAGCTCACATCCGTTGCATTGGTCGAGCATTATGTCGACCGAATCCGCGCGATCGATCAATCGGGACCCACGCTGCGGAGCGTCCTGGAGCTGAATCCCGAAGCCGAGGCCATTGCCGCTGCGCTCGATGGCGAACGGGCGCAGGACCATGTACGCGGGCCACTTCACGGCATCCCCGTCCTGATCAAAGACAACATCGAGACCGCCGACCGCATGCAAACCACCGCCGGCTCGCTCGCATTGCTGGATGTCCCCGTCGAGCACGACGCGCCAGTTGCCGCAAGGCTGCGTGAGGCGGGCGCGGTCATCCTGGGTAAGACGAACCTGAGCGAGTGGGCCAACTTCCGCTCGTCTCGGTCCTCCAGCGGCTGGAGCGCGCGCGGCCGCCAGACGGTCAATCCGTATGTACTGGACCGCACGCCCGGTGGGTCGAGCTCCGGGTCGGGGGTCGCCGTGTCGGCCAACCTGGCCATGGCGTCGCTCGGCAGTGAGACGGACGGCTCGATCATGAGCCCGTCGTCGCAGTCGTGCCTGGTGGGCATCAAGCCAACCGTTGGCCTGACCAGTCGGGAGGGCGTGATTCCGATCTCGCACACGCAGGACACGGTCGGTCCGCACGCGCGCACGGTGCGAGATGCGGCGCTGGTGCTGTCGGCGATTGCCTCGTCCGGACTCGACTATGTGGCGGGCCTGTCGCCGGATGCTCTTGGCGGAGCCCGCATCGGCGTCGCGCGCCGGTTTTTCACTGGCTACAGCGAGCACACCGACCGTGTCTTCGAGAGAGCGTTGGACGTGTTGCGGGGGTGTGGGGCGGAGCTATCGGACGTGGACATCCCGGGCTGGGAGGAAATCCGCGACAAGATGGACGGCGACGACAACTCCGAAGCCATCGTGCTCCAGTACGAGCTCAAAGCGGGACTCGCCCAGTATCTCCGCGATCGCCGCCCTCGTGCGCAGCTGCGTTGTCTGGCCGATGTGATCCGCTTCAACCAGGAACATGCCGCCGACGAGATGCCGTACTTCGCTCAGGAGCTGTTCGAGCGGTCCGAGGCGCGTGGCTCTCTGGAGGATGATCTCTACCAGCGTGCGCTCGCCCGTCAGCGTTCGTTCGGCGAAGGCTTTCGTGCATTTTTCGCGAGTGAGAACCTGGCCGCCGTCGTCGCGCCGACCAATTCGCCGGCCTGCACCATCGACCAGATCAACGGTGATCGTCGCCTGGGTGGCAGCTCCGGTCCGGCGGCGGTGTGTGGCTTTCCACTGGTGACGGTACCCGCGGGATTCGCGCTGGACGTGCTGCCGATCGGATTGACCTTCATGGGTCCGCCTCACAGCGAAGCCGACCTCGTCCGATTGGCCTATGCGTTCGAGCAGGCGAAGCCGGTGCGGCGGCCGCCGCGCTTTCTACCCACATTGAACCTACCTTGAAGTAGGCCGGTTGCTACGCGTCTGGCGTCGACCTGTCGAACGACGAACCAGTAGAGGATCTGACTGGTGTTGCGCCCTGGCGGTTCGCGTAGCGATCGCGGGTGACCCTCTCGCCTGACGGCACGGAGCCGCAGGCCTGATTGATCACAGGTACGTCACCCGCGAGACGCTTTTTCCGACCCACGTGACGCTCTACGTGACGCCCATGTGGCAAAGAGCGTCCACGTTGATCGCGTCTCGGTGTAGCTGGAAAAGTGTGGTGCGTAGGTCGTATGCGGCCGATGGCATATTAGGCGGTCAACGCGTGCGTTGTGGGTGGCTGGAGGCGCGCGGTGCGCGCTGTAGCGAGCTGCTGGCGCTCGAGCTCGGTCAAGG
>JAFAPL010000090.1 GCA_019247135.1 Chloroflexota bacterium
CTGCATCGGAGGTCACGCCACGGGGTGCCAGCAGGCGACGAGGTGGTCCGCGCCCGCCAGCGGCGGCATCTCAGCGCAGACTCCGTCCGCGCGCGGGCAGCGGTTCCGGAATGGACAACCCGGCGGAAAGGCACCCAGGGCAGGCACGCTACCCGGAATTGCCGCAAGCTTCCGGGCTGGAACGTCGTCGTCGAGCGGCGGGATCGCGTCCAGCAGCGCGCGCGTGTATGGATGGCGCGGCCTATCGAAGACTTCGTCCACAGTGCCGCTCTCGACGATGTAGCCGCCGTACACCACCAGCACGCGTTCGCACAGGTTGGCGACCACGGGCAGGTCATGCGTGATCAGCAGGAGGCTCGCGCCCCGCTCGTCGACCAGCTCCCGCAGCATTTTGAGGATTTGCGCCTGGACGGTCACGTCGAGAGCTGTCGTGGGCTCGTCGGCGATGAGCAGGTCGGGTGAGCAGGCCATGGCCATCGCGATCATCGCGCGCTGGCGTTGGCCGCCCGAGAGCTGATGCGGGTACGCCCGCATGTTCTCGCGCGGAGTTGGCAGTCGTACGCGCTCGAGAACGGCGAGCGCGGCGGCGCGCGCCTCGTTTTTCGACATTCGCCGGTGGAGCCGGAGTGGCTCAGCGACCTGGTCGCCAATCGGCATAACCGGGTTGAGAGCCGTCATCGGTTCCTGGAACACCATCGCGAGACGGTCGCCGCGAAGCTTGCAGACGTCGCGCTCGTCCACTTCGAGCAGATCGCGGCCCTTGAAGTTGACTCTGCCGCTGGCTGAGAGTCCGTCGGGTAGAAGTCCCATGATCGCCAGAGCGGTGAGTGTCTTGCCTGAGCCCGACTCGCCGATCAATCCCGTGCGCTGCCCGGGGGCGAGCTCGAAGGAGATGCCGCGGACAGCTTCGAGCGCGCCGACGCGCACATGCAGGTCGTCGACGACAAGCATCGGGTCGGTTTCGCGGGCTGGCGCTGTCACGTGCCAGTACGTTAGTTCAAACTGAACAACTGGACTGCTGGTTCCGACCTTTACACGGCCGTGGGCTCGATCAGCTTCGGGTCGAGAACATCCCGCAGACCGTCACCCAGCAGGTTGAAACCCAGGACCGTGAGCGCGATCGACGCACCAGGCCAAACGGCCAGAAGCGGCGCCTGACTCAGGAAGGTCTGCGACTCGCTCAGCATGCGCCCCCACGAAGCAGTCGGTGGAGGAGTGCCGAGGCCGAGGTAGCTCAAGGCAGCCTCAGCCAGGACCGCGATCGCGAAGGCGATCGTCGCCTGCACGATCAACACGGGACTGACGTTCGGCAGCAGGTGTTTCAGGAAGATCCAGCCCGCGCCGCTGCCGTATGTCCGCGCGACCGTGACGTAGTCCTGCTGCATCACTTGCAAGCCGGCCCCGCGCACCACGCGCGCGAAGACCGGCACCAGAGCGATCCCGATCGCCGCCATGGCCGTCACGGTGCTCGGCTGGAACACGGCGCCAAACATCAGCGCGAGCAAGATGGCTGGGAAGGCCAGGAGGACGTCACTCAGCCGCATGCTGGCTTCTTCGAATGGTCCGCGGTACAGGGCGGCGAGGCCGCCGACCGGCACCCCGATGCCCAGCGCAATGACGACGGTCACGACGCCGACGACGAGCGTGTTGCGCGCGCCAGCCATGAGCCGGCTCAGCTCGTCGCGGCCAAGCTGATCGGTGCCGAGCGTGCCAACGGCACCAGGCGGGCTGAAGCGTTGGGCCACGTCGACGTGCGTTGGATCGCCTGGCGTCCACACGATCGACACAAGTGCCGTGAGCACGACCACCCCGATCAGGATGCCCCCGCCGACGAGGGTGGGCGTCAGCCGTCGTCTCACGCCGTGTTCCGAATGCGCGGGTCCAGCACGCGGTAGCTCAGGTCGACCAGGAAGTTCACGCTCAAGACGACGGCGGTCAGCAACATGACGACGTCCTGGACGACGATCAGGTCACGGTTGCCCACGGATTGGAACAGGAGCCGGCCGAGCCCGGGCAGGACGAACACGTTCTCGATCACGATCGCGCCGACTAGCAATGAGGTGAGCTGAATGCCCAGCACGGTCACGACGGGAATGGCCGCGACACGCAGGCCATGCCGCCTGAGCGCCTGCCAACGCGTCAGTCCCTTGGCGCGCGCCGTTCGGATGAAGTCCTCGTGCTGAACCTCGATGATCGCTGAACGCACGTATCGAGTCAGCACCGCGCCCTGCACGACGCCGAGCGCCAGCGGCGGCAGCACCAGCGAGCGCACCCCGGCCACCG
>JAFAPL010000095.1 GCA_019247135.1 Chloroflexota bacterium
TCGGCATCGTCGAGATCGCCAATGCCGCGATGGTGCGCGCGATCCGGATCGTCTCGGTCCAGCGCGGCTACGACCCGCGTGAGTTTGCCCTGGTCGCCTTCGGCGGCGCGGGTCCACTGCACGCGCTGGCCCTGGCCGAGGAGATGGGTGTGCCACGGGTCGTCGTCCAGCCGCGGCCTGGCCTCGCCTCCGCCCTGGGCCTGCTCGTCACCGACCTGAAGCACGACTACGCCACGACCTGGATCGAGGCCACGGCGCGGGTGGATCCGGAGCGGCTCGAGCGGCTCTTTGCCGAGCTCGAGCACCAGGGCCGAACCATGCTCCAGCGGGAGGGGGTGGCCTCGGCCCAGGCGAGCTTCGGGCGGAGGCTCGAGATGCGCTATCTGGGCCAGTCGTACCAGTTGACCATCCCCGTGCCCGGTCCGTTCGGACCCACCGAGCTGGCCGACGCCGTGGAGCGATTCCATGCTGCCCATGAGGCGGCGTACGGCTACGCCGAGCCCGCGGAGCCGACCGAGGTAGTCAATGTGCGGGTCAGCGCCGTAGGGCGGATCGACAAACCGCGGCTCGGCCCAGCCGGCGTGCAGCGCCGAGCGGGCCAGCCCGATGGTCGCCAGGAGCCGCGCCCGGTGTTCTTCCGCTCGCTGGGGTTCGTCACAACCGACATCTTGGATCGGCGCTTGCTGGCGCCAGAGCAAGCATTCGATGGCCCGGCAGTGGTCGAAGAGCACGACTCGACGACCCTGGTCCAACCGGGCTGGCGGGGGCGTGTCGACCCTGTCGGCAACCTGCTCATCGAGCGGATGGGATAAAGGAGGCGAGTACGAGCAGCGCACGTGGATTGGGGGAACGCAGGGGAGTACGGCCGGCGCCTGCCGTGCCGGGAGACGAGCACGAGGGAGATCACCGATGAGGGGTTCTGAGTTGAGCACGAGCGGCGGCTGCGTGTCGCGGCGCTCGTTCTTGCGCGGCGTGGCCATCGGCGGCGGGCTGCTGGCCCTGCGCGGGTTGTTGCAAGCGCCGGCGGCCACGCCCGCCGCGGCCGCGGCGGGCCAATCCGGCAGCATCAGCTACATGGCCGTGGCCGAGCCGATCTCGGACTACATCCGACAGGAGATGATCCCACCCTTTACCAGCGCCACCGGGATCGACGTCCAGATCGACACGACCGACTACACCAAGCTGCACGATAAGCAGGTGCTGGAGCTCCAGGGCAGCAACTACGACGTCTTCCAGGTCGATCAGGTCTGGCTCCAGAGCTACGTCAAGTCGGGGTTCCTCGAACCGCTGGACACCTACCTGGCCACCGGTGTGGCCAAGACGGACAGCTTCTTCCCGTCCGTGCTCCACGCGCGCCAGCTGACGGGCAGCCAGTGGGTGCTGCCGCTCTCGCCCATCCCGGTCGACTACTACTCCCGCAAGGACGTGCTGGACGCGGCCGGGCTGGCGCCCGCCGATACCTGGGACGACCTGCTCAACATCGCTCAGAAGACGATGACGAAGGACGCCTCCGGCAATGTCACGCGCTGGGGCTTCTCGACCCGCGGCGAGCAGGGCAACCCGATCACCTGGACCTGGCTCCCGATGCTGTGGGCCTTCGGTGGCCAGGTGTTCGACGACAAGATGGAGCCGGTCTACAACGACGAGACCGGCGTTGCCTCGGTCGAGTACTTCAAGGAGCTCAACCAGACCTCGGCGCCCGGCTGGCACAGCGCCCAGGACGTGGCGGCGGCGATGCAACAGGACCAGGCGACGCAGACGACGCTGATGTCGGTCTACAACGCGGCTATGGACGACCCGAGCGCCTCCAAGGTGGTGGGCAAGGTTGAGTTCGGCGAGATGCCGACCAAGGTCAAGCGCGCCACCATGCTCGGCCTGTGGACGCTCGGGCTGAACGCGAGCTCCAGCAAGAAGGACCTCGGCTACCAGTTCATCGATTACCTGTCCCAGCCGGACAATGCGCGGAAGATGGCCCTGGCCGGTGTGGTCGGCGCCACCCAGCCCGCCATCTACCAGGATCCGCAGGCGCCGCGGTTCTTCCCCGTGCTCGGCAAGGTGCTCGCCTACGCCAGCCCGCCGCCGCTGATCCCGGAGGCGGACGA
>JAFAPL010000162.1 GCA_019247135.1 Chloroflexota bacterium
ACGCGCGCGCGAGCGGGCGGATCGCGGGTTGCATCGTCGTCCCGGGGCCAGGCCTGACCAACCTGATGACGCCCCTCGGCCAGGCCTATCTCGACTCGGTGCCGTTTCTGGCCGTAACGGGCCAGAACCCGTCCGTGCGAATCGACCACCACCTGGAGGATTTTCACGAGCTGCACGGGTCACTCGACATCGCGAGATCCGTAACCTCGAGCGCGGTGCGCCTGAGCGATCCGTCCGAGGCGCCCGAGGTCGTGCGTTCGGCGGTCCAGCTGATGCGATCGCGACGCCCGCAGCCGACGCTCATCGAAGTACCCATGGACGTCGCGCAGGGCAAGGCGGAAGTACTTGAGCCCGCGCCGACGGAGGGCGGCCCAGATCGCGCCGGCGGCGATCCAGATCGCATCAAGCGCGCGACTGAGCTGCTGACCTCGGCCAAGCGGCCGATCGTTCTGGCAGGCGGTGGAGTCATCAGCGCGGACGCCGGGCCCTCGTTGCGGCTCGTTGCGCGGCAGCTGGGCGCCCCGGTGATCACGACTGTCCACGGGCGTGGTGCGGTCCCTGACGACGATCCGCTGTCGCTGGGTGATGGCTGGAGCCAGCTCGACTTCTTCGACGATTTATTCGCCGAGGCCGACGTGTGCCTGGCCGTGGGCACCAACTTCGAGTCGGTCACCGATGCGTCGCGCGGTGGGAAACTGCCCGAGTCGCTGGTCCATGTGGATATCGATGTGACGGCGATCGGACGGCATCGGCCCGCGACCGTGGGGATCGTCGGCGATGCGCGTTCCGTACTCGACCAGCTTCACCGTCAGCTCGGCGGTCCGGAACGCGCGGTCTGGTGCGACGTCAACGTCGTAAAGGCGAAGAAGCGGATTGCGATGGAGCGCGTTGCGGCACCAATTCTCGAGGTGCTGGATGGTCTTCGGAGTGCGCTGCCGCGCGACACAATCGTCGCCGACGACCTGTGTGCGGCTGGCTATTGGGCGCCGCTCGCTTTCGAGGTGTTCGAACCGCGGACATTACTCCACCCGGGCATGTACGGCACGCTCGGATACGCGCTGCCCGCGGCCATCGGCGCGCAGATCGGTCGACCGGACCGCGTCGCCGTGGCTCTGTGCGGCGATGGTGGATTCCTGTATACGAGCCAGGAGCTCGCGACGGCGATAGATCAGCACGTGAACGTGATCGCGATCGTTTTCAACGACAATGCATACGGCGCGCTCCAGCTGTACCAGGACCGCCTGTTTCAAGGTCGGCGGATCGGAGTCGCGCTCCACAATCCGGACTTCGCCAGGCTGGGCGAGGCATACGGCGCGGTCGGCGTCAAGCTGCGCACCGCATCCGATCTGCCGGAGGCGGTCAAACACGCCGTCGACCGTGGCGGTGTGTCGGTCATCGAATGCCCTCTGGAGGGTGAGCTCGCGTCTGTTCCCCCGCCGTGGCTTCCGTAGCGCTGCCACGCTTCACCGGTGTTCGATACGTCGTCCCCTTGCGGGAGGGCGGCTCGTTGCCCGCCGTGGTCGACACGGAGGAAGACGGCGCGTTCGTCGTCAAGTTCCGCGGAGCCGGTCAGGGCCCAAAAGCGCTGATCGCGGAAGCGCTGGTGGCCTGCCTGGCCAGCGTCCTCGGCCTGCCGGTGCCGCGACCGGCGCTGGTCGAGCTGGATGAAGGTTTCGGGCGCAGCGAACCGGATCCTGAAATTCAGGACGTGCTGCGCGGCAGTGTCGGCACGAACTTCGGCCTGGCCTATTTATCCGGCGCGCTTGCCTTTGATCCCGCCGTCGACGGTCCGAATGTGTCCGAATCGCTCGCCGCCGACATCGTCTGGTTCGACGCGTATGTCACGAATGTCGATCGCACTCCGCGAAACACCAACCTGCTGATCTGGGACTCCGGAGTGTGGATGATCGACCACGGTGCGGCTTTATACATGCAGCATCGCTGGGCGGGCTGGGAGCAGAAGATCCAGTCGCCGTTCCCGCAGATCAGCGACCACGTGTTGCTCGGCATTGCTGGCGACCTTGCCGCTGCCGATCAACGGCTTCGACCGCGGTTGGACGATGACACCATTCGGGACGTGGTGGCTGCCGTACCCGACGAATGGCTTTCGGACGAGCCTGAGTTTCCGGATCTCGCAGCGCAGCGTGAGGCCTATGTCAGGTATCTGACAGAACGGCTCAACGGCCCACGCGCCTGGCTGCAAACGGCGATTGCGGCCAGACGGAACGGGCCCGCGAAGTTGAGCGTCAGGCAAACACACCGTGTGGTATAGCTACGCGCTCATCCGGATCGTGCCACGCGTGGAGCGCGGCGAGCTGCTGAATGTGGGAGTGGTCTTGTTCGCTCGCGAGCAGGATTTTCTCGAGGCGGCTGTTGAGCTGGATGTGAACCGGGTCTACGCGCTCGCACCAGGGCTCGACATCGACGTGGTCCGACGCCATCTGCAGATGTTCCAGTCGATCGCCGACGGCTCGTCCGAAGGTGGTCCCGTCGCTGGCCTACCGGCGTCGGAGCGGTTTCACTGGCTTGTGGCTCCCAGGAGCACTGTCATCCAGACCTCGCCGGTGCACGTCGGGCGCAGTCCGAATCCGTCGCGGGCGCTGGACGAGCTGATGCAGGAACTGGTGCGTTTGCCGGCTCAGCGCGCGGCGGCTGCCTCGTCACCCGGTGGGGGTGCATAGCGTTCGACCAGCGCCAGGAGCGCGTCCAGCTCGAACGGTTTGGCCATGCACGTGCGCACGCCCAGAGCACTGAGCTGCTCGGCGGTTCGGGGTAGGTCGTGCGACGCGGACGTGACGACGATTGGAACTTCGCCGCACCACCGCCGACGGCGGCACTCGTTCACGAATGTCCAGCCATCCATGACGGGCATCATCAGGTCGAGGACGATCAGGTCGGGCTGCTTTTCGCGCAGCCGCGCAAGCGCCTCGACTCCGTTCGTCGCTTCTCGAACGCGGTAGCCATCCTCCTCGAGGACTTCGGCGACCAGGGTTCGAATGGCGTCATCGTCCTCCACCACGAGGATATCTGGCATTCGAGGGGGGTGTGCCTCGCAAGTCGTATGCCATGCAGAATTAATCGCGCGCCCTGTTGGTGCCGAGCTCGCCCAACGACGATGCTTATTCAGCCGCCACGGCCTGCATGAAACGGTCGCGCAGGGCGATGCAGTTCTTCGAAGGACGGTGCGGCGAATCACCCTTCTCGACTCTGCCGACGATCACCCAGGACCGGTTGTCAGCCATGGCTTGGGCAACCGCGCTGCGCAATTCACCCAGCTCGCTCACGCTCGCGGTTCTGGCAAATCCGCAGCCACGCGCGACTACCTCCAGGTCCACGCCGAACGGCGAGCCCGCTGGTTGGCCGCCTGTGATCTCCCAGCCACCATTGTCCCAGATCACGTGCACCAGGTTGTTGACGCCACTAGTGATTTCCGTAGCAAGCGAGCCCAGATTCATCAGGATCGAGCCGTCACCGTCCAGGACGACGACCCGTAAATCGGGCCGGGCCAGCGCCAATCCGAGGCCGATGGAGGACGCCATGCCCATGGAATTCCACATATAGAAATTGCGCGGCCGATCGAAGGGGACCAGGTCGAACGTGCTGTTACCGACGCCGCCGATGATCGGCGCGTCACCGCTGAGTTCGACGACGACGCCCGTCGCATCTTCGCGGTTCATCACTTTTCTGGTTTCCACCCGGTCAACTGGGCTGACAGCAAGATGCCGAACGGCTCCTCCGCCGTGTAGCACGTCTTGAGCGCGCCGCTCACGATCGTTTCCAAGCTCTCAGGTGTGCGCAGCGTGACGTGCTGGATCGTCAGCGCATCCAGGCATTCGGGCACCGCCCGTCCCATATGCAGTTGAGCCGGATTGAACTCCCCCAGCTCACCGCGCAAGCTGACCAGCAACGGAAACGGGATGCGGTACGCCATGGCCAACGAGCCGAGGGCGTTCAGGGTGTTGCCGAGGCCGGAGCTCTGGACGAGCATTGCGCCGCGCTGTCCGCCCATGAACAGACCGCTGAGGATGCCGACCGCCTCTTCTTCCCGATGGACGCCGACCAGTCGAAAAAAATTGTCATTGTCCGCCTCAGCCAGCGCGAGCAGCCGTCCCATCACCGTGTCGGGCAGAAAGACGAGATTCCGTACGCCTTCGGCGCGAAAGCAGTCGAGCAGGGTGCGCGCCCATGCGGGCGCGTCAGCCGCGCGATGGCGGCCCGATCGTTTGATGGTTTGTAGTGTCACTGTGCCTTCGAGCAGCGTACCGTTTCGGGCGCTGGTCCGATTCCTGCGGTACGGTGAAAGCATGATGCAGGTCAGTCATCGCCGTCGCGATTGGTTGATCTCCTGCGCACTCTTCGCGGCCATTCTGCTGGCGCTTTTGCTGGCGGTGCTGCTGCAAGCACCGCTCGACGTCCCGCCGCTGTCCTGATGGCTAGGTGCTGACGGATGAGGTCAGCACTTCAGCATTCAGACAACTGAGCGGGGGCTCACCGCGCAGCACCCTGGCGGCGTTTTCGACCGCCATACGCTTCATCGCGTCGATGGATTGATGCGTGGAGCTGGCGATGTGTGGGGTGAGCACCAGATTTGGCGCCTGACGCAGCGGACTATCCGCTGGCAGCGGCTCGACGTGCATCACGTCCAGTGCTGCGCCGGCGATCGTCCCACTGGCCAGCGCGTCCGCGAGCGCCTGCTCGTCGACGAGCGGTCCGCGCGCGGTGTTCACCAGGTACGCGCTGCGCCTCATCTTCGCGAGCGCGCTCGCGTCGATCATGCCGCGTGTCTCTGGCAAAAGCGGCGCGTGCAGTGTGATCACGTCTGACTGCGACAGAAGCTGATCGAACGAGACGTACTCGACGTTGTAGCGGCTGGCAAGTTCGGGATTCTGAGCGACGTCATAGGCGAGGAGTCGCGGCTCGAAGCCGTGGAGGCGTTTGACTACCTCGCGTCCGATCAGACCCGTGCCGATCACGCCCACGGTAGTGCCGCGCAGCTCGAAGCCAACTGGCTGAGGTGTCCAGCCGCCACCCCGCAGAAGATTGACGGCGTCGAGAAGTCTGCGCGACTGGGCCAGAATGAGCGTGAGCGCGAGGTCGGCCACCGCATGGTGGTTGGTGCCGGGCGTGGTGCACACGAGGACGCCGTGCCGCGTTGCCGCCGATACGTCGATCGCGTCATAGCCGACGCCAGTGCGCGAGATGACCTTCAGATCGCTGGCCTGCCCCAGCACGGTTTCGGTGTATGGCTCGGTGCTGGCCAGCGTGGCGGCCACGCCCTGCAGCCTCTCGGCCAGAGCTCGTTCCGCGCGGACAGTGATGCCATCGACGAGCTCGATGGCGTGGCCGTCGTGCCGAAGAGGCTCCAGCGAGGGATCGTCCGGCGAGCGAATGAACAACGTCGTGACGAGTACACGAGCCATACGCAGATAGCTCAGCGCGCCCGGGCGGGCTCCAGTTGCGCGGCCAGCTCGTCGTAGAGGCCTTTGTTGACGACGACTTTCCGCTCGGGCATGCCGCCGTTCACGACGCCTAGCGCGATCTCCGCGATGCGTATCTGATGTCGCGCGTCGCCCTCTTCCGAGTAGCTCGCGATATGCGGCGACAACAGGACGTTATCCATGTTGAGGAGCGGGTTATCCGCCGCAACCGGCTCGATTTCGAAGACGTCAAGCGCCGCACCCGCGATGCGGCGTGCCCTCAAGGTCTCGATCAGCGCCGCCTCATCGATCACCGGCCCGCGCGACGTGTTGACCAGGTATGCGGTCGATTTCATCAGCCTCAGCCGTTCGGCATTGATGAGCCCGCGCGTCTCCGCGTTGAGGAACACGTGCACCGACACGATGTCGGACTGGCGCATCAACTCTTCGAGCGATACGAGTTCGACGCCAACCGCGGCTGCCGCGTCCGCCGACACGTACGGGTCTGCCGCGAGAAAGCGGAATCCGAAGGGCCTCGCGCGCTCGAGCACCAGGCGCGCGATGTTGCCAAAGCCGACAAACCCGAGCGTCAACGCCGAGACTCGCTGAATGGGCCGCGCGGCGTCACGCGCGCGGCCACCCGCCGACCACTTGCCCTCCCGCACATACACGTCCATGTCGCGCACTTTGCGATTGGTGGCCAGCACGAACGCCATGGTCTGGTTGGCGACCTCTTCGATGAACGTGTCGGGCACGTTGGCAAACAGGATTCCGTGACGCGTGGCGGCGTCGACGTCGATGTCGTCGTAACCGACATACGGTCGCAAAACGAATCGCACTCGCTTGAGCTGGTTGAAGACGGCGTCGTCGAGCTTCGCCCCGCCCGAGATCAAAACATCGGACTCGGCCACCTCGCGCGCGACCGTGCCGTCGGCCTCGAGCAACGGCCGCTGGATCAGCTCCACTTGCCGTGCACTGCGGAGCTCGCGTTCGGTTTCTTCGGCCAGGCGCGAGTTGCGGCCACCCGCGACGGCGACGCGGGTCGCCGGCGTGCGCCAGAGATCGATGCGGGGCTTGAGGTCTGTCATCGACAGCCCAGCATACTGCGCGTTTGGCGGTAGCCGCGTGTGCTCAGCGGGCTGTCCACGGGCTACGATGAAGGGCAAAGCCATTGCCCATGTTGCCCGACAGCCTCAAAGCGCGCCTGCGTGGCGCGATCGCCTTCCCCATCACGCCGTATGCCGCCGACGGTGCGGTCGATCTGGATGCGGTTCGCCGCAACGCAGCCTGGCTGCCGGACCGCGGCATCTGCGCGGTCGTCGCGCCAAGCGGTACAGGCGAGCTGTTTGGACTCAGTGCGGAGGAGTGTGCCGCGGTTACACGCGCGACCGTCGAGGCAATCGCGGGTCGCGTGCCCGTGATCGCCGCGGTGGGCTTCAACTCACAGACGGGTATCGAGCTCACACGAAAAGCCGAAGCGGCTGGCGCGGACGGGATTCTCATCCTGCCTCCGTACTACGCGGCCCCCGACCCGAACGGACTGGTCGAGTACTACGCCACGGTCGCCCGCGCGACGTCGCTCGGAGTGATGCCGTACGCGCGCGACGCGGCCGCGTTCACGCCGACCATCCTCGAGAAGCTCGTTCGCAGCGTGCCGAACCTGGTCGCGTTCAAGGACGGCCGCGGCGACGTCCGACTGTTTCAGCGTCTGCGGGAGCACATCCTCGAGACCGACGGTGAAGCGCGCCTGGCCTGGCTCGCCGGGGTCGGCGACGATCTGGTAGGCGCCTACTTTGCCGCGGGCGCGGAGGGCTTCACGTCGTCACTCGCGTGCTTCTGGCCTGAGGCTTCCGCCGAGTTGTACAGGCTCGCCAGCAGCGGCGACTTCAAGGGGCTCGCCGAGTACCACGCGCGCGTCGTGCGGCCCTTCTACGAGTTGCGGCAACGCGGACGTGGCTTCGAGGTCTCGGTGATGAAAGCGGCGATGGAGCTGCTCGGCCACCCGGCCGGCCCGCCACGCCCACCACTGGGCCAGCTTTCCGCACAAGACCGCGACGATCTGCAGGCGATCCTGCGACGTCTGAACGTGCCCACGGCCGCCCAGCGCGGCCAAACCGCCGTCGCGGCCTGATCTGGTCTTCGGCTCAACCGGCCGTCATTCCGCGCCGCGAATGGGCTGTACGGCACACTGATCCCGTGACACATGTGGCGTGACCACGAAGCGCTCGGTCGGAGCCCCACGGTGCAGGCCAGCGGCCTGACCAAGACCTTCGGCAAGCTCGTGGCGGTCCGTGATGTGTCGCTCCAGGCAAGGGCTGGCGAGGTGTTTGGGTTTCTCGGACCGAACGGCGCCGGCAAAAGCACCACCATCCGTATGTTGACGGGACTCGTACGACCCACTAGCGGAACCGCTCAGGTGGCTGGCTTCGACGTGGTCACTGAGACGCAGGAGGTGAAGCGGCGGGTCGGCTATCTGGCGGAGACGCCTTACCTCTACCAGAAGCTCACCGGACGTGAGTTCCTGGGGTTCATGGGCGGGCTCTACGGGGTCGCACCACCGCTCGCGGCCCAACGTGCTGAGCGCCTGCTGGCGCTCTTCGAGCTCTCCGAAAAGGCCGACGACCTGGTCGAGTCGTACTCGCACGGCATGCGCCAGAAGCTAGGCCTCGCGGGCGCGATGCTGCATGAGCCGCAGGTGCTCTTTCTGGATGAACCGACCTCGGGCCTGGACCCGCGTAGTGCGCGGCTGGTCAAAGACCTGCTGGTGGCGCTGGTGGAACGGGGACATACCGTTTTTTTGTCGACGCATGTGCTGGAGATTGCCGAGCACCTGTGCCATCGGGTGGGCATCATCGATCACGGTCGATTGATCGCGACGGGGACTCTCGAGGAATTGCGGCAGCAGGCGCCGCGCGAAGCGGGCTCGCTGGAGGACATCTTCCTTCAGCTCACGGGTGGCGGCGAGGAACGCGAGCTTGCGGCGTACTTACGCGATTAGCGTCCCGCTCGAGCGCGGCGAGACGGCGCGGGTGCGCGCACGGTCCGCGCTGGCGCTGCTGATCTGGCAGCGGATCCGTCTCGGATGGAACCGCATCACGCGTGGCCCAGGCAGGGGCAGGCGTGAGCTCGGAGCGGCGTTCATGGTGGTCTTCATCGCGGGCTTCTTCGGCTTCGCCGGACTCAATACGGGCTGGCTGGTCGAACGCATTGGTCGGACAGATCAGACCGCCGCCGAAGCCTCGATTGCGGCGCTGCTCGCCGCCATCAGCTTTCTCACGCTGGTCACCAGCCTGGGCAGCGCATTTCATCATCTGTTCCTCGCGCCCGATCTCGAGCTCCTGCTGGCCGCGCCGGTGCCACCGCGCAGCTTTTTGTGGCTGAAAGTGTTCGAGACCTGGCGCGACTCAGTCCACGTCCTGCTGTTCCAGGCCGCGGCGCTGATCGGTATCGGCCAGGCTCTACACGTTCCGCTCGCGTACTACCCGCTGGCCGAGCTCATGGGCATCCTGCTCACGCTTGGCGCGAGCTTGATCGGGGTTACCTTCACTCTGATCCTGGCCCGACTCCGATTGGGTGAGCCGCTGCTCGGTGTGGTCCGCGTTATCTCCATTTTGTTGTTTGTGCCTATCGGCTTGCTCGGCGTGCCGACGCTCGGCTTCGGCCGCGGCCGATTCTCGCCCGTCCTTGGACAGGGCAGCGTCGAGGCTGTCGCGACGTCGTTACATGATGTCGCGTCGACACCCGCGTGGCTGCCCACGCGATGGGCCACGAACATCGCGCTCGTTCAACCGGAGGCCCTTACCTCAACGGTGCTTCTGGTCGCGCTCGCCGTCGTGGTTGTGGGGATCAGCCACGTCACCTTCGATGGCTTATTTCAGTTCGGCTGGGAGCGCGCGCGTTTCGCCGCGCCTCGGTCCGCCATCCGCGCCATGCCACGGCTGAAGACGGCACAGAGACCGCCTCGCAACCCGGTGCTCGGGCTGTTACAGAAGGACTGGCGCACGCTCGTACGCGATCCTCGCTGGCGCACCGGGGCGGTGATCAGTCTCGTTGCGCTCGGGCTGCCAGTGGTGGCGGTCGTCACCGGGGATCCGTTTGCGCGGCTTGCGCCCGGGGCGCGGTTCTGGCTCGGGCTCGTGCCTGTGCCGTACCTGGCCTACATCTTCGGCAGCCAGCAGGGTGCGGCCACCCTGGCGTACGAAGGACGAAACATCGCGCTCCTGCGGGCCGCGCCCGTCGGTATGGGTCGTGTGGTGCTCGCCAAGGTGCTCGGCGGACTGGGCATGGTGCTCGGCGTGACGTTGCTTCTGACCCTGGTGCTTTCGATGTCGCGCTCGGCGCAGCCAGTCGAGCTGATCGAAGCGCTGCTCGCGGCGACGTGGTTGTCAATCGGCGCGACCGTCGCCGCGGTCGCGGGCGCTGCACTCACGGTCGACTTCGAGAGTGACAATCCGCAGCGACGCGTCGGATGTATGGGCACGATCGTCACGTCCTTGTTGTCGGTGTTCTTTTTTGGCACCAATACGGCCTTGTTCGGATGGGCGGTGCTCCGAGCGCTGGGCGGCGTGCCGCGTCCGGTCCTCGTTTTCGCGCCCGTGCTCGACTTCGGACTGGCCGCGCTGGCAGTGCTGTCGGTGGTCGCGATCGCGTGGGCAGCGCACCTGGGACTCAAACGCCTCGCCGGCTGGGAAGCGAGTTAGCTCAGGCGCCGACGACGAAGCGGTGACCGTCGCTGGTGACGTGGACGTGAACGTCGGTCTCGTAGAGCCGGCTG
>JAFAPL010000271.1 GCA_019247135.1 Chloroflexota bacterium
GAACAGCCTGAGCGCCGAGTCGACGTCGCCCCTGGCCAGTGCTTCGCGGTACGCCACCACGGTCGACGCGGGATCCCACTGTTGTGCGGCGGCGGGGGCGGCCACCAATAGCATGACCAGCAGCAGCACTGCCCCGCACGCGCGCGCCACACCGGCAGCATATCGCAGCCCTGCGGCGCCGACTCGGTGCGCCGAGCACGCGCGGTCACGGCCTGGACAGGTCAAGCTCGGAGGCTTCACCATCGCACGCAGATGGCCGCGGCGCGATATGTCCTCCGTCGATGCGGGTTCTGCGCGCTGGTCGTCTGGCTCGCGCTGACTGCCAACTTCCTGCTCGCGCGACTCGGGACGCCCGATATCTCGCGACCTCGCGGTGAAGCCGCGCGCACGTTCGGCCTGGACCAGCCGCTGTGGCAGCAGTACGTCACCTACCTGACCGACCTCGCCCATCTGAATATGAACTACTCACTGTCGAGCTACCCGATGCGCGTGGCCGACCAGATCGGCGCGGCCCTGCCCTGGACCGTGGCCCTGTTGGGCACGACCGCGATCCTGGCCTGGGCAATCGGCACCCTCCTCGGCGCCCTGCTCGCGTTGCCGGGCCGTCCGCGCTGGATCAGCTACGTGTTCCCGCCGCTGATGGTCATGAGCGCGGCGCCGTACTTCATCATCGGCATGCTGCTGCTGTATGCGCTCGCTTTCAGGCTGCAGCTCTTTCCCCTCGGCGGCGGTTACGACGCGGGCTCCGAGCCACAACTCACGCTGGACTTCATCCTCAACCTCCTGCGACATGCGGCGCTACCGGCGCTTTCGATAGTGCTTGTGTCAATCGCGACCTGGAGCATCAGCATGCGTGCTCTGGTCGTCTCGCTCGACGGCGAAGACTTTCTCACGTTTGCGCACGCCAAGGGACTCAAACGTCTGACGATCTTCGTGCGCTATGCGATCCGCAACGCCATCCCGGCGCAGCTCACCGCGTTGAGCATCACCCTGGCGCAGATTGCGACCGGCGGGCTCCTGGTTGAGGCGATCTTCCGTTACCCCGGCCTCGGCGGACTGCTGTATCGAGCCATCCTGGCCAGAGACTATTTCCTCGAGCAGGGCATTGTGCTGATGATCGTAATTTCGATCAGCCTGGCAACGCTCATCCTCGACCTGGTCTACCCGCTATTGGATCCACGCTTGACGCCTCGCGAACGCCACACGTAACCTCGCCCAACGGCCGGGACCCCCGGGCTTCAAAGCGGGCGCGACACAACCGTTGCGTGCGCGAGACAAGGAGAGGGAAGTGGACGATCGACGGGTGGAACCAACCACGAATGGCATGAACAGGCGCCAGTTCTTGCGCGCCGCGCTCGTTACTGGTTCGGCCGCCATGGTCGCCGCGGCCGTTCCGGGTGCAGCGCTGGCCGCTGAGACGAAGTTTGCGGCACCAGCGTTCCAGCAGGGCCTCGCGCAGATTCCGCGTAATCAAAGTCTGGTCCTCGTTCGCGGTGGGACGCAGGGCAAGTTCATCGAAGATCAGCTGTGGAATCCTTTCATTCCAACAGCCAACCACCAGCTCGGGTCGAATTTTGTTTGCGAGCCGCTCGCTTTCTACAGCGCCTTCCAAGACAAAATGATCATGTGGTTGGCCGAGTCTTACCAGTACACGCCCGACTACAAGCAGCTGACCATCAAGACCCGCAAAGAGGCGATGTGGAGCGACGGCGTGCCGTTCACGGCCGACGACGTCGTGTATACATACAACGAGCTCAATCGGCTCGGGGCGAAGGCCAAGTGGGGCACCGACGTCCAGCAGGTGCTGGACTCGGCCACCGTGATCGACCCGCAGACCGCTCAGCTGAACTTCAAGGTCCCGGCTCCGCGGTTCTTCGAGTACAGCGCCTACAAGTTCGACATCGGCATCTACATGATGCCGAAGCACATCTTCGAGCAGTCCGGCCAGGACCTCTCGACCTTCCCGCACTGGGATGTCGATAAGGGTTGGCCTGTCACGACGAGTCCATGGAAAGTCGTGTACTCCCAGCCAGACCAGAAGATCCTGGACCGGCGGCAAAACTGGTGGGGCGACGGAATCGTTGCGTCGATTCCGGCCGTGCAGCGCATCGTGTACCTGCCGGATCCGGGCGAGCAGAACCTGGCCCAGGGCATGATTTCGAACGCCTTCGATCTCACGACGGGTATTCAGCCGACCACCTTTCCCACGGTGTTCGCCCAGAACCCCAAGGTCACGACCTGGACGGGGCACGATTCGCCCTACGGCTACATGGACTGGTGGCCGCACTCGTTGTATGTCAACACTCGCAGCGGTCCAACCGCGGATCCGGACGTTCGGTGGGCCATCAGCTCGTACATCGATCGAGACCAGATCGTCGATTTCGCATGGAATGGCGCGGCCAGCACGGCGGCGCTACCGATTCCGGCCGCTCCGTACGGAACCCAGATCTTTTACGACGCGTCGCAGTCGCTGCTGCAGCAATACAACACCCTCGAGTTCAACCCGTCCAAGGGTGATTCCATCCTGCAAGGGAAGGGCTACACCAAGGGCCCGGACGGCATCTGGGTCGCGCCCGATGGCGCGCGGATGCAGTTCGACATCATCAGCTTCTTCGACTTCACCAGCGTCGGGCCGGTGGTAGTACAGCAGCTCAAGAACGCGGGCATCGACACGAACTACTCTGAGCCACCCAACTGGTTCGACCGCTTTTCGGTTGGCGACTACAGCATGGCTCTGTTCGGCCATGGCGGCTCGTACGGCCCCGACCCCTTCTATACGCTGCGCCTGTACCAGTCCTCTTCGGAAGCCATTCCGGGCGGGCACCAGGTCAACTTCTCGCTGTGGCAGAACCCGGATTACGATGCCATCGTCGACAACGTGTACCGCACCAGTCCGACCGAGCGGCAGAAGATGCTCGACTACTGGACACAGGCGATGCAGATCTGGCTGCCAGCGCTGCCAGACATCATGATCGAGCAGGGCTACCACCGTTTGCCGACCAACGAGACGTACTGGGTGGGCTGGCCGAACGCCCAGAACCCATACGTCAACACGGCGCACTTCCACCTGACGCCCGGCTACATCGTCCATCAACTCAAGCCAGCGTCGGCCTGAGTAGGTAGTGGTCAAGGGGGTCTACCGACCCCCTGACCTCTCGCAAGCATGCGCCTCGACTACCTCGTCAAACGCGTCGGACTCTTCCTGCTCATCCTGTGGCTGGCGAGCACAGTCAACTTCTTCTTGCCCCGGCTCGGTGGTCAGGACCCCGTTCGAGCACAGCTCGGCGCGCAGGCGGCCATGGGCGGCAACAGCCAGGTCGGCGCGAAGGAGATGATCGCCGAGTACGACAAACGCTTCGGTCTCGATAAGCCGCTGCTCGAACAGTACTTCACGTATCTGAACGACACTGCGCATCTCGAGTTCAACTTTTCGATGGCGGCCTACCCGACCAAAGTCACCGATATGCTCGGGCGTGGTCTTCCGTGGACCATCTGCCTGCTGACCGTTACTACCCTCATCTCGTGGACTCTGGGCACGGTGCTCGGGGCGGTCCTCACGCAGCGCAAGGCGCCACGGATCCTGAGCTTCATTCTCCCGCCGATCCTCACCCTGAGCGCGATTCCCTTCTTCCTGCTCGGGCTGCTGTTGATCTACCTGCTCGGCTTCCAGCTCAAGTGGTTCCCCCTTTCGGGCGGCTACGACCAGGGCCTTCTCCCGTCCCTGGACCCGAAGGTCGTCCTGAACATGATCTACCACTCAATCCTGCCCGCGCTTTCGATCATCCTGTCGTCGATCGGCTTCTGGACGCTCGGCATGCGCGGGGTGATGGTCACCACCTCGGGCGAAGACTATCTCGTGTTCGCCGAAGCAAAAGGGTTGCGGGGTCGAACGGTGTTCCTGCGCTACGCGATCCGCAACGCGCTCCTGCCGCAGCTCACAGCGCTCGCCCTGGCGCTCGGCAATATCGTTTCAGGCGCCGTCCTCGTGGAGGTCATCTTTCAGTACCCTGGAGTAGGCTCGCTGCTGTACCAGGCAATACGTGCATCTGACTTCTTCATGATTCAGGGCGTCGTGTTCATCATCATCGTCGCGATCGGGTTCGCCACGCTCATTCTCGACCTGATCTATCCGAAGCTCGACCCGCGCATCAGCTACGCGAGACGCTGAGGCATGGCCACCGTCGCGCAGCCGCAGGTTGTCACCGCGTTTGAGCCTGAGCCACGCGCCGAGCGCTTCGGCGCGCTCTCCGGCACATGGCGCTACATGCGGCGGAATCCCGAGCTCATCGTCGGTATCTGCCTGTTGCTTTCGCTGTTGCTGTTCGTGGCGATCGGCCACTTGATCGTCGACCTCGACAAAGCGCGGCCGCTGTCGGGGCGAGCGCTGCAGCCGCCATCTTCTTCGCTGCCGTTCGGCAGTGATAAGCAAGGCCGCAATCTGCTGGCCGTCATGGTCGTCGGCACGCCCCAAACGATCCAGATCGGCGTAGTGGCAGGGTTGATCGGCGTCGGGATCGGAACAGTTCTGGCACTGGTCTCCGCGTTCTACGGCGGACGCGCCGATACGCTCATTCGCGGTGTCGTGGATGTCGGCCTGACCATTCCTGGCCTGATGGTGCTGATCACTCTGGCGATGAATGTCCACGGCGGGCTGGCCATTCCGCAGATGATCCTGGTCGTCGCGGCTCTGGCCTGGCTGTTCCCAGCGCGCGTTATCCGTGCGCAGGTGCTCACCGTGCGCGAGCGGGCGTACGTCCAGGTCGCTCGTTTGTCCGGGATGCCGAAGCCGGTGATCATCCTGAAGGAAGTCTTGCCCAACCTGATGCCGTACATCTTCGCGTCGCTGGTTGGCTCGATCTCGGCCGCCGTCCTCGCGTCCGTAGGGTTGGAAGTGCTCGGGCTCGGCTCCTTCGATTCTCTGACGATCGGCATGACCCTGTACTGGGTCATCTATTACGCGGCGATCATCAACAGTTGGTGGTGGTGGTGGATCCCGCCGATCGTGATCATCATCATCCTGTTCACGGGTCTGTTCCTGGTCGCCGTCGGACTGGACGAGATCGCCAATCCACGGGTGCGTCGCCGCGCTTGAGCGTCGGCGTCGGCGTCCTCGGGGCCGGCTGGATCGCGGCCGCGCATGTGGACGGCATCCGGCGCGTCGGCGGCACGCGCGTGGTGGCGATTGCCGCTACCTCACAAGCTCGGGCTGACTCGCGCGCTGCCGAGATGGACATCCCCAGGGCCTACGTCGGCTGGCAAGACTTGCTCGAGGACGCCGACGTGCAGGTCGTGCACAACGCCACGCCCACGCCACTGCATGCCGAGATCAACGCCGCGATCATCAGCGCGGGCAAACACGTCGTCTCGGATAAGCCGCTGACCGTCACATCGGCCGAGTCCGCCGCGCTTCTGCAGCAAGCGCGGCAAGCAGGCATCGTCCACGCCGTCACGTTCAATCATCGGGGTTTTCGGAGCGTGCACCAGATGCGCGCGATGATCGCTTCGGGCGACATCGGCACGCTTCACGCGATCCGCGGGGCCTACCTGCAGGGCTGGCTGATCGACCCGGCCGCTGGGAACTGGCGCGTGCAGGAGACGCGCATCTCGGGCACGCTCCTGGACATCGGCTCGCACTGGTTCGATCTGTGTGAGTGGGCGACAGGCGAACGCGTCGCATCGGTGCTCGCCGATCTGCAGCAACTTCAGCCGTCGCGCGGCGGCGCCGAAGGCGGCTCCGTCCTTGTCCGCTTCGCTTCGGGCGCACGCGGCTCGTGCATGATCTCTCAAGCCGCGACTGGCCGCGGGAATCGTCTGACCCTGGAGGCGTACGGCTCGCGAGGCGCCCTGATCTGGAGCTCGCAAACGCCTGACGAGCTGCTTCGCTTGCCCGCGGTCGGCGCCTCCGCCGAGACGTTGTTCGGCGACCCTGCCGCTGTGCCGAGGTCGGCCAATCTGTACAGCAAAGCGCCGCCGCGGCATCCCGAAGCGTGGCCCGACGCGTGGCGGAACATCCTTGCGCCCGTGTACGCGACGATCAACGGCCAACCGACCGCGGGCGACTACCCGACCTTCGAAGCCGGCCTGCGCAACGCCCAGGTGTTGGAAGCCGTCCAGCGCAGCCACAACGACGAGCGCTGGACCGCCGTAAGCGGCTGACAGCCGCGTCGGTAGCCTTCGGCGGCCCGCGCCAGCCCGCATGTCGCACCCGCGACCCATGACTGACGAACCGTCCCCGTGCCTAAAAATCGGCGAGAAAGCGCTCCATCGCCTCGACGTCAACCGTCTCGTCTGGCTGCAGGCCGAGACGCTCGTAGAGTTTGCGGCGTTTCTGCGCGTCGTCGATCAGGATGCCTTTGGCGATGACGATCACGTCGCGCGCCAGCTCCTGCGGCACCACCACGCAGCCGTCGCCGTCACAGCCCACGATGTCTCCTGGTCGCACGAGCACGCCACCGCATCCAACAGGCTCGTTCACACCCGTAAACGTGCAGCGTCCTGGAATGATGGTCCGCCCGCGTGCGCGTGAAGCGATCGGGGTCCGTTGCAGGATCAGCTCGTCGGTGTCACGGCAGTAGCCGTCGGTGAGCACGCCCACAGCGCCGAGGGTGACCATTTCCATCGTGTTGTTCGAGCCCCAGATGCCGACTTCCCCGCACCCGCCTGTCGCGGTCACAACGACGCAACCCGGCGTCACGGCTTCGCGGATCTTCATCCCGCCGTGCTCCGCAAACCAGATCTGGTGCGAGCGCAAGGCGTCTTCCGGGGAAAGGACAGGCATGCGTACGTTCGCGGGCAGCGCGCGTACCGTCACGGCCGGGCCCCAGAACCGAATACCTTGCCAGAGCGGCCGGATCCGCTCGTCCATCAGCGTGAGGTCCTGTCGGCCGAGCGCATCGAGCGAATCGGTGACGTCAGTGGTGCGGAAGTACTTGAATTTCTCGGCGAGGCGCGCGGTGTCAGCCGTAGCGGTCATGTACTTCCCAGCGTAACGAAATCGTTTGACAAGCGTTCTGCACGCCTGGCACGTTAGACGGCTATGCGTATGACGTTCCGCGGCCTGACTGTCCTCACGCTGGTTCTATCGGCGTGCAGCACCGCGGCACCTTCTCAACCGAGTGGCACCACCGCACCAGCAGCAACGACTGTCTCCAAGCCAGCTCCGAGCCCCGCGGGCTCGCCACCAGCAAGTCCGGCCGCGTCTCCAGGCGCGAGCCCGGCGGCCCCGCCCAGCCCCGCCGCCGCTACCACCGCGCCCGTCGCAGCCGCGCCCCTCCCCACCGTCGCGGGATCGACCGAGGTCTCGGGAGAGCTCACGTATGCCTGGTGGGGCACCAGCGCGTTCCGCAACCAGGTCACCCAGGACGTGATCAACCTCTTCCAACAGAAGTTCCCGAACGTCAAGATCGATCCGTCGATCTCGGACTTCAACACACATTTCCAGAAGCTGACCGTCGCAGCCGCCGCGAGTGACATGCCGTGCCTGCCACAGATGCAGTCCACTGGCCTGCAGGCTTACGCGACGCCCAACATCCTGCGACCACTCGACGACCTGGTCGAAAACAAGACCATCGACCTGACGAATGTTCCGAAAGGCGACGTCGACACCGGTCGCGGTTTCGACGGCAAGCTGTACATGATCCCGACAGGCGTGTTTTCGCGCGTCGACTTCTACAACGACGCGCTGCTGCAGCAAGCGGGCATGCAGCCGCCACAAGAAACCTGGACCTGGGACGATTACAAGACCTACATGACCCAGCTCCAGGGCAAGCTGCCGCAGGGTATGAACGCGCTCGAGAACAACGGCGGGGACATGAACCCGCTCGTCACGTGGATGCTCAGCCACGGTCAACCGCCGTTCCAGCAAAAGGCCCTCGGCTTCGACAAGCAGACCCTGATGGATTGGTTCCAGTTCTGGGAGGACCTGCGCACCGCGGGCGTTGCGACCTCAGCTCAGGAGGTGGCCGAGCGCGCGGCGAATGCGCCGCTCGAACTGCACCCGCTCGCCAACGGGACGGTGGTGTTCGGCAGCTATGCGCCGAATCAGATCGCGGGCGTTCAGGGCGGGCTCACGAAATCGGGCAAGGCCGGCACGATCCAGCTGATCAAGGAGCCGAATGGCCCGGCTGGTTCGGGTGATGCGATCGGTACCAACGGGCTGACCATCGGCGCCAACTGTGACAGCGTCCCCGCCGCCGCGGCGTTCATCAACTTCTTCACCAACGATGCTGAGGCAGCCGCGGCATACAAGTCGGACAATGGCGCGGTCTCGTCGACGCCATTGCTCGAAGCCCAGGTCAACGATCCGACCGCTGACCCGCAATTGCACAAGCAGCTGCAGTTCCAGGAGCACCTGACGACCGGTGGGTTCGTCAAAGACATCACCTACCCTGCCGGCTATTCCGCGCTGCCGCCGCTCCTGAC
>JAFAPL010000397.1 GCA_019247135.1 Chloroflexota bacterium
TCTTGAGCAGGTCGTACTCGCGCGGGGTGAGCTCGACTTCCTCGCCATCGAGGGTGACGCGACGCGCCACAGTATCGACGACGACCGGACCCGAGCTCACCGACGCCGTGGACGGCAGGCGCGAGCGGCGCAGCAGCGCCTTCACACGCGCCACCAGCTCGCGCGGCAGGAAGGGCTTGGTCATGTAGTCGTCGGCGCCGAGCTCGAGTCCGACGATCTTGTCCACGTCGTCGCCACGTGCGGTCAGCATGATGATGGGCAGGTCGCTGTCTTTGCGCAGCCTTCGGCAGACCTCCCAGCCGTCCACTTCGGGCATCATCAGGTCGAGGACCAGCAGATCGGGCTTGGCCTGGCGGACCTTCTCGAGCGTCTCCCGCCCATTCGTCGCCACTTCGACCGTGAAGCCTTCGGCTTGCAGGTACATACGCGCAAGCTGAAGGATGTTCTTCTCGTCGTCGGCGACCAGAATCGTGGGCACGGCTATCTACACTCCCAGTATCGCGCGTTCAGTCGTCCACTGGGCGATTAAGGTGAGCTCTCATCGATTTTCCGTTGTCCATGACAAGCCGATCTCGGGATCGTTCCACGGCCGACGCAGCTCGTCTCTGGGATTGTAAACGTGCGTCGTGTAGTACACGAGGGTCATCGGCTGACCCCCGAGCACCCGGTAGCCGTGGGCAACGCCGTGCGGGATAAACAACAAGGCGCGATTGTGCTCGCCCAGGTAGAACACCTGTGTTCGGCCGCGCGTGGGCGAATCATCGCGCAAGTCATGCAGACCAATTTGTGCCATTCCAGACGCAACGAACCACAGGTCGTCTTGAATCGCGTGGTAATGCCATGCCTTAACAACGCCGGGATAGGTCATGGTGAAACTGGATTGGCCAAAGCGCGTGAAGAATGGGTCATCGTCACGCAGGATTTCCATGAATGAGCCGCGATCATCGAGATGCACTTGGAGCGGCTTGCATTCGACGCCTTCGATCATCGTGGCTCCGAGTGTATGTCGAGGTCGAGCAGTCGCGCGGCGTTGGTCGAGAGCAACTTGGTCTCCAGCGCGCGCCCAAGCCGCAGGTCGAGAATGGCCTCGAGGGCCGTCGCGTACGAATACGGAATGTTCGGAAAATCGCTGCCGAACAACACGCGATCCTGGAACTCGAGCAGTCGGTCGATCGGTGGCGGTCCGCCTAGAAAGTTGTTGAAGACCATCGCGGTATCGAGGTAGACACCCTGGTACGTCCCGCACAGATCGAAAAAGGCGTTGAACTCGTCGGCGCCGGCGTGCGCCACGATGACACGCAAGCTTGGAAACCGACGCATGAGGCGGCCGAAGGCGCGGGCGCCGAGGTGTTCACTCCGTTCAATGCGTTGACTGCCTCCACCGCGTTCACTCCGTTGACTGCCTTCACTGCGCTCACCGTCTTCGGGGCGCCGACCGGCGTGAATCAGCAGCACGCGCCCGTGCTCGATCGCCCCGCGGTAGACGGGATCGAGCCGCGGGTCGTCGAGCGCGAAGTTGCCGACCTGTGGGTGAAGCTTCGCACCGGCCAGACCCAGCTTCACGAACGCTTCCGTGACCAGCTCAGGGATGAGCGCGTCGTCGTCCGGGTGGAAGGTGCCGAAACCGATGCCGTGCGGCGCGAACGTCGACTGGACGTTGGCGACCCAATGGTTGAGCGAGCGGCTCATATCGCCGCGGTGGGCGTACGGCATGAACACGAAGCGACTCACGCCGGCATCGAGGAGGGTCTGCACGAGCTCCTCGGCGGGAGCGTCGTAGCGCGGGTGCCACAAATGAGCGCGGAAGTAGGCGCGGACGGCTCTGAACAGGCGTTCCGGCATGAGGTGCGTGTGTACGTCGATCAGCGGAAACGGGAACGACTGCGTGTCCGGCACACCGGCGGCAACGAACGTACCATGCGGGGGAAAACGTGAGTTGTGAGACCTGACGCGTGTCCTGTGAGCTGGCCGTGTACTCGTCTGGGCCGCGGCGCGTGCTGAGCCCATGATGCCGAACGGCGAAAAGCCAAAGGCTCACGACTCACGTCTGACATCTCAGGTCTTACAGATCAGTCACGACGATCCGGCGCCGGCCTACGTCCAGTTGGAACGACGGGTGCGGCTCGCCATTGCCGATGGGACGCTCCAGCCGGGCGATCGGTTGCCCAGCGTCCGCCAGCTGGCGGCTTCGCTGCGTGTTGCCACGAACACTGTTGGGCGGGCGTACGCGCAGCTGGCGCGGGAAGGCGTGATCGTCGCGCGCGCAGGCGGAGGCTCCGAAATAGCGCCGCGTGAGGCACTCGACCGGACTGCGCTGGCGCGGTCGCGTCAGGAGCGCTTGCGGACCCTGGCGCGGCAGGCGACGGTGCGCGGGCTCGCCCTCGGCTTCGATTCAGGAGAAATTCTGGGCGCCGTCAGCGCCGAGCTCGCGGCCCACGGACACGCCGTGCCTGCCCTGGCGGGCGTGCGCACGCCGCTCGGGCCGGACGAGGAACCGCTATTGTCCACTCGCAACCGCTTGCGTGGGACGGTTGCGTCGGTACGCGTGGGCGACGTGCTCGCCGAGGTCGCCATCAGTGTCGGGAACGGGGCCACGGTCGTTGCGGCGATCACGCGCGCGTCGCTCGACCGGCTGAACCTTGCTGAAGGGTCGCCGGTCAGCGCGTATGTGAAAGCAACGGAAGTCGTCCTCGGGCGCGGCTAACGCGCTACTCGCGGCTGTTCGGCTGCACCTGGTGCGGGCTGCCGCGCTCGACGTGTTGCGCCCCGAAACCGGCTACAACCTATGACCCCTTACAGCGGCTGGACGAGCGTGAGCTCGTGCGTGTAGATCAGACGGTTCAGAAGACCGTAAGCGTACGACCGGCTCCGCAAGATTGCGGCGTTGACGCAAGTGAGCGCTCTCCCAAGTTCAACTGCGAATGAGGAGCACCGGACAGGGAGCGTGGTCCAACACGAAGCGTGCGGTATGCCCAACCGAACGTGGGGCGGGCTCCGGTCGCGAGCGTCGGCTCGCTCGCAGAACCACCAGATCCGCGGGCCATGCGTTGGCTGCGGTGCAGATCTCTCGACCCGGTTCACCTACCCGCACCAAGCCAGCCTCGCTCAACAAGCCGCGCTCGTTAAATGCGGCCGTTGCTGCGTCAAGTACAAGGTTGGCGTGTTGCGTGCCGGCTTCTTCAATGGCCTCCACCTGGTGTGGGGGTAGTGGACCTGCGCCTCCGATTGCGTGGCGGAGGGCGCCGAGGTCCATGCGGCCACGCGCGTCGACAACGTGAACGGCCCGCCAATGTGCCGGTGTCGCAACCAGGGGCAGCGCGGACGCCAGAAGTTGGCTTGCGGAGGCGCCATCTACGCACAGGAGCACGCGAGCCTCATAATCCACGACTAAGGACTCCTCCGATAACCCAGAGTGCCGCGGCGGCGAGCGCCAGGGCAGGCACGGTCACCACACCACCGACGCGCACATACTCCAGGGCGGAAACTTGCAGCCCTCGACGTCGCAGGAGCAGTAGCCACAGCATCGTCGCCAGTGAGCCGATCGTGGTGAGGTTGGGGCCCAGGTTGACGCCGACGATCACTGCCGCGACCAGATTGCCGCGGTCCACGCCACTCGACAAATTGCTCAACGCCGTGGCGGCGACCAGCGCACCAGGCAGATTGTTGATCACGTTGGCAAGGATGGCAGTAGTCACGACAAGACCAGGCAAGCCGTTTGCTCCGTGCGTTGACGCCGTTTCGATTGCCCGCACCAGTGGCTCGAACAAGTTGGCCTGCTCCGCTCCGCCAACCAACAAGAGCAATCCAGCCACCAGGCCAAGCACACTCCACGGCACTTGGCGGGCTAGACCCCGTAGATCCCAGCCTGCAACGAGCGAGTCGATCACGACCGACAGGAAGGCCCCCGTTACTGCCACACGCCCGAGCGGCCATCCGAAAGCCGCGGCCAGTACGTACAACGCACCGAGAGCACTGACCCCGACGAGGCTGGCGCGGGTGCGCGACGTCAGCGCAGGTCCAGACATGGGCAGCTCGGCATACGGCGCGCGGAGATCATCGCGGAAAACCACCAACAGGCCGAGCAGGGTCGCACAGAGTGCCAACAGGGACGGAACCAGTAGCCGAGTAAGGAAGGCGCTCAGACTCAGCGGCGCATGCGTCAGGATCAGCAGGTTCGCTGGGTTAGACACTGGTAAGAGGAACGAGGCCGCATTGGCCACCAGTGCGCACGCGAACACATACGGGCGCGGGTTCAGGCCCAGCCGGGTGGCCGAAGCGAATGCGACCGGCGTCAGCAAAAGCGCGGTGGCATCGTTCGAGAGCACCGCGGTCAACACAGCGCCGACCACGAACACACTGATCAGCAGACGTTGCTGGCTGCCCCGCGCACCGGCTGCGGCGAAGCGCGCCGCGGCTTCGAAGAGCCCGGCTCGATCCGCTGTGGCCGAAGCGACACCGAGTCCCAGGAAGAAGAGAAGCACGTCGCCCGACTCGGCGAGTTGACCCGCGGCCTGCTGGGGGGTCCAGATGCCGATGGCCACCATGAGCAGGCCGCCGCCGAGGGCAGCTGCCCAATCGGGCACTCGGCGCGGTCGGACAAGCAGCACGACCAAGCTGCCTGCGAACAACACACCCGCGGTGAGCGGCTCGGGCACTTACCGACTATGACATGCAGGCCGGCCGCTACAGGCCACCTCGCGGACGAGGGTTGGCGGGACGGGACGCCCCGCTGGTACCGCTGCGTGCTGCCACCGCCGACCTGGTGTCGGCTGGATCGGCGACCTGCAGCACCAGCTTCTGGCGGCCGCCGCCGAGAGCGCGCTCAGGTCCAGCCTGGACGCGGCCCAGTTTGACTGAGCGGGCGACTTTGCTCAGACGAAGAACGTGAAGGCTCGGCCGCAGTTGGCGCAGCGATACACGCCTGGCTCGCCCCGGTACTCACCATAGCGGCCCAACGTGAGCAGCCACCGCAGGAAGAACGAGGCTGCCGCAGCGATGAACCAGATCCACTCCCAGTCGCCACGCGCTCGAGCGGTTCTGTGGCTTCCGCAGTGCGGGCACGGGATGGAACTCCACATCTGGGCCTACCGTACTGAAGTCCGCGTCAGCGCCGACTAGCCGAACGCCCGGAGTGGGACAAGCCCGAGCAGCCTCAAGCCCATCACAGGAAGCTCAACGACCCTCGTTGTGGCCCGCACTGTTTCAGCGACGACCGCTGTCGCATGCGGCGCTGGAAGTGCTGGCCATCGTCGCCTACAAGCAGCCGGTGTCGCGCGGACGTTGCTCACATCCGCGGCACCGTTGCGCGGTCGTCATCGCGACCGCTACTCCTCGTGCGCTTTAAAGAGGTTCTGCCCCAACCATTTGATGTCGTCGGCAGGCGGCGGCGACGGCATCACGCCCACGAAGTTGGCCGCGTCGTCGATGCTGCCGGAGCCGGTGTAAGCGGCCTGCTCTGGGTAGGCGAAGACCGGTCGCGTGCGAACAATGCTGCCCGACGGTTGGCCGTTGCTGGTCTCAGTGGCGACGATTTTGTCCGGTGCCTGGCCGAGTTCGACCCAGTGCACCAGCGGGTTGACGACGTCGAACTGGTCCGGCCCGTACCCCCCGGCGCAGTGGTACATGGTTGGGAACATGAACAAGCGGGCGAACTGCTGGGTGGCGGTGAGTCCACCCATCCGGTCTTGAATGGCATCGTAGTAATCAGGTGTGCCGGTCGGTGGGATGGCCTGATCAGCCCAGCCTTGCCACATGATCAGCTTGCCCCCGCGGTCACGGAACGCGCGCAGGTCCGGGTTGGTCGCGTCGTAGAGCTCGCCCAGCGGGAGGGTGCTGTTGAAACCCTGCTCGGTGAAGGGGAAGTCGAGGATCGTGTACGAGGCCGGCGGGTTCGTACGAAAAGCCATGAACTTGAAGTAGTCGGTGGCGAGGCTCTCGGCCGCGGTGGGAACTCCGGGTGCGCGCTGCACCATCCAGCCATTCCAGGCCAGCTCCGAGCCGTACGGCTCGCCGCCTGGGTACAGGAGCTCGCCCCGCGCGTCAACCGGACCCGAGTAGATCTTGCGGACCGCCTCGACCTGCGCCGCGGTCAGGCAGGTCGGTGCGTCGGTGCCTGAGGGGCAAACCATCGAGCCAGGGTCGAAGTGGCACAAGCGAGGATCGTTGATCTGTCCATCCACGAGGCCGTCGAGGCCGTCGCATGCGGCCAGCACGGCGCTGTGCAGAGCCGGCAGCTTGTCAGGCGTCAGGATCGGGTGGCCCTGCGCATCGACGTTGGCACGCGCTTCCCACGCCTGAAAGATTTCGAGCGGCGCCCAGATCGAGGCTGGTGCGCCCGCGGCGATGCCGTTGAAATCATCTGGATAGCGCTGTGCCTCCTCCAATCCCTCGCGGCCACCTTCCGAACAACCGTTGAAGTACGCATGCTGGGGCGCTGCACCGTAGTACGCGGCAATGATCGCCTTGGCGGCGACCGACACAACGTGCACGGCGCGGTAGGCGAAGTCGAGCCGCAGCTGATCGTCGACTGCCCATACCCCCGCACCGGTGTGACCATCGTCGGTCGCGGCCACGGCGAAGTTTCCGCCAGGCTGGAGGTCGCATGAGGGAAAGCTCGGCGAGCCAATCCGCCCGCACTCGCCACCGCAGCCCATCTGCATGTAGCGCCCCTCATACGTTGTGGTGGGGAGCTTCAGTTCGAATGAGATTTGAGGAGCGATGACACCCTGCACGTCGCAATACTCGGGGGCCTGAGCTGTGCCCGCGACAACGGTGGCGGACGAAATCTCTGTCGGCGCACCTGGAATCTGGAAAAAGTCCGGTACGCCAGGTTGGGGCCGCGTCTCCAGCGTCGGGAACTGTGCCAGTGCGCCGCAGGGCAGGACGGGCGCGATCGTCGCATTCGCGGCTGCTGCTGGTGCTGCCAGCTCTGTTGCCTCAGCGCCGCCGACCCGCGGGTTGGCGCTAGCGGCTCCACCGAGGAGGGCCAGGCCCGCCAGCAACCCGGTCGCCCTGATCACCCACGTGCCGCTGCGCAGCGACATGCACTCGCCGAAAACCCGCTTCATCTGAGCCACGGTGGTTCCCCCTTCATGACCATGCACCCATCCTTACGCCACGGTGCCCCACGCCTTGCGAGCCGTATCGACCAGTAGCTCGAGTTTGCGGCGCTGATCATCCCAGCTGATCGCGTTGCCCTGGAGGACCGACGCGAAGCCGCACTGCGGACTGAGCGCCAGGTCGTCCATGGGGACGTACTTGGAGGCTTCTTCAATGCGGCGCAGCAGTTGATCTTGCGGCTCCAGCTGCGGAGTCTTGGTCGAGATCAGCCCCAGCACGACCGTCTTGCCGCGCGGGACGAAGCGCAACGGCTCGAACCCGCCGGCTCGTTCGGTGTCGTACTCCAGCAGGAAGCGATCGTACTTCAGGGACGGAAAGACGCGCTCGGCGATCCGGTCATATCCTCCCTCGGCAAAGTAGTTGCTGCGGTTATTTCCCCGACACATGTGCAGGCCAAACGTCACGCCCTCGCGCTTCAAGCCGACCAGGATCGCGTTGT
>JAFAPL010000612.1 GCA_019247135.1 Chloroflexota bacterium
TGGTGGGTCGCCTGTCACAGCGCCTCGAACGACCCGATCCACGCACCTATCTCGGTCGCGGCAAGCTGTCTCAAGCGGTCGAGCTCGCCCACGCGACCGGCGCTGACGTGGTGGTGGTCGACGACGAGCTTCCGCCGAATACACAGCGCGCGATGGAAGAGATCCTCGGTCGTCGCGTCGTTGACAGGACTCTTCTGATCCTGGACATCTTTGCTCAGCGCGCGCGAACCCACGAAGGCCGCGTCCAGGTGGAGCTGGCGCGATTGGAGTATCTGCTGCCGCGACTTACTCGAGCGTGGACACACCTCGAACGACAGGTCGGCGGCATCGGCGTCCGCGGCGGTCCCGGCGAGACCCAGATCGAGCTCGATCGACGTCTCATTCGCACCCGCATCAGTGCGCTGAAGCGTGACATCGAAAGCATTCGCGTCCACCGCGCCGGGCAGCGCTCGCAGCGCGAACGGGCCGGGCTGCCTGTTGTGGCCCTGGTGGGTTACACAAACGCGGGTAAAAGCACGCTGTTCAATCGGCTCACGCAAGCCGGTGCCGTGGCCGAAGACAAGTTGTTCGCCACGCTCGATCCACTGACGCGGCGGATCGTGCTGCCCGGCGGGCAGGAGGTCTTGCTGTCGGATACGGTCGGTTTCATCGCCAAGCTGCCGACCAGCCTGGTCGCCGCGTTTCGCGCGACTCTCGAGGAGCTCGAGTCAGCCGACCTGTTTCTACACGCGGTCGACCTGTCCTCAGAACGCGCCGCCGAGCGCGCCGAGATCGTCCAGAGCGTCCTGGATGAGCTGAACGTCGGCGACCGTCCGATGCTCACGGTGCTCAACAAAGCTGACCTGCTGGCCGACTCGGTCGAAGCGCTGGAGAGCTCACTGCCCGAAGCGCGTGCCGCTGACAGCGTGGTCGTCTCAGCGCAGCTTGGCTGGAACATCGACGAGCTGCTCGAACGCATCGAGGCAATGCTGGAACGCGGTTTTCTCAGGCTGCGCGTGCGCATTCCGTATGACCACGCGGCGCTCGTGGACCTGTTCCATCGCAAGGGAACGATCACGACGGAACGGCATACGGAGAAAGGCACGCTGATCACGGGTTCGTTGCCTTCCCGCTTTGTCGAGCCATTCCGTCGATTTGCGGTCCGCTAAAAAGGGCTGCGGCTACAATCCTGCGCGGCAGCCTCGATGAGGAGGAGCGCTTTTCCAACGTGACCATGCCGCAACCCGATGTAAGCGGCGTCCGTCAGACGGATGCCAGTCTCGACGAAGACGTTTCAGCCTGGCAGGTCGCTCTCCAGCAGTACGACCGCGCCGCCGACAAGCTCGACCTGGGTAGCGCCGTACGCGACGTTCTGCGAAATCCCAAGCGCGAGGTCACGGTGCACTTTCCCGTCCAGATGGACGACGGCTCGACGCGCGTGTTCACGGGCTTTCGCGTCTGGCACAACGTGACGCGCGGACCCGCGAAGGGTGGCATCCGCTTTCATCCGCGCACCGATCTGGCGGAAGTGCGTGCGCTGGCGATGTGGATGACGTGGAAGTGCGCGTGCGTCAAGATCCCGTACGGGGGAGCCAAAGGCGGGGTTACCTGCGACCCGAAATCGCTCAGTGCACGCGAGCTCGAGCGCCTGACGCGGCGATTCACGACCGAGATCGCCGACATGATCGGGCCAGACAGCGACATTCCAGCACCAGACGTGAACACGAATGCGCAGGTCATGGCGTGGATGATGGACACGTACTCGATGCATCACGGCTACTCCGTGACCGGGGTCGTCACTGGCAAGCCTGTCAGCATCGGTGGCAGCGAAGGGCGCCAGGAGGCGACTGGGCGGGGCGTCGTGTACACGATCCAGGAAGCCGCGAAAACCATCGACCTCGACCTGCGGAATGCGCGGGTTGCCGTCCAGGGATTCGGAAATGTCGGCGAAGGCGCCGCTCGCTTCATTGCCGAACTCGGAGCGCGCGTCGTTGCCGTGAGCGATAGTCGCGGTGGCGCCTATAACGAGGACGGTCTCGATCTGGCGCTGGTTGCGCGGCACAAGCAGGAGACGGGCTCCGTCAGTGGCGCGCCGCGTACCAGACCCATTACAAACGCCGAGCTCGTCGAGATCGACTGCGACGTCCTGATTCCTGCCGCAATGGAGGGCGTCATCACCGAGCGCAACGCCCGCGGTGTCCGCGCCCACATCGTCGCGGAAGGCGCGAATGGGCCGACCACGCCAGAGGCGGATGAGGTGCTGCGCGAGCGCGGGATCATGGTCATCCCGGACATCCTCTGCAACGCGGGCGGGGTCACCGTCAGCTACTTCGAGTGGGTGCAGGATCGCGAAGAGTTCTTCTGGACGATCGACGAGATCAACGCGCGCTTACGGCGGGTGATGGTGCGGGCCTTCGAGGACGTGCACCGCACCGCGGTCGAGCACGACATCGATATGCGGCTTGCGGCGTATATGCTCGCCGTGAGCCGCGTCGCCGAGGCCACACTCACGCGCGGCATCTATCCGTGAGCGGTGAGGATTAGCAATCAGGTAGCAGTCAGTTAGCAACTCGTTAGTTGCCGCGGCGTTGCGTACCTGATATCTGCTAAGCGCTAATCGCTTCGAGGAGACGAGTCGATGGCGTTGAGTTCTCCCCGCGCTCGACCATGGGCACCTGGTCGGGTTCCTAATCGCCTTCTGTTGCTCGGACTCGCCGCGGCGATCGCGCTCGGAGGCGCCTACCTGGTCCTGGCCAATCCCGTGGGCCGCAACCAGCAGGCGCCCACGTACGACACCGCCCAGGTCACCCAGGGCAACCTGCAGGTAACGGTCAGCGCGACCGGGCCTATCACCAGCCCCAGCAACGTGCCACTCTCGTTCAAGAGCTCGGGGATTTTGACCGAGCTGGACGTCAGCGTCGGTCAACCGGTCAAAGCCGGCCAGGTGCTCGCGCGAGAGGACACCAGCGATCTCGAGGCGCAGCTCGCTCAGGCGCAGTCGACGTTTGCCTCGCAGCAAGCCAACCAGGCAAAGGTCGAAGCTGGCGTGACGCCCGAGCAGGTCGCCGCCGCGCGGGCTCAGGTGAACTCGGCGCAGACCACCGTCGACAGCTCCCAGCGCAGCCTGGACGCCGTGGCGGCGAACGCGAATTCGACGCTCGCCTCGGCTCAGCAGGACATCAATTCGGCTCAGGCAACCCTCCAGTCCAACCAGCAGAACCTGCAGGACATTCAGCAGCAGGCGACGCTCGCGTTGCAGGCCGATCAGTCCGCCCTCGACAACGCCCGCCAGGCATACCAGGACCAGCTGGGTTCGTTCCATGCCAACTGGGACCAGGTTCAGGCACAGTTGGACCAGGACCAATTGACCGTGCAGAATTCGCAGCGCAGCCTCGACGACGCCAACGCTGCATTGGCCGCGACGCAGAAAGCGATCGACCAGGGCAACCAGGCCGATGCGGTCACGATCCAGAACGCGCGCGACGTGCTGAGCAATGCGCAGGCGTCGTACGCGGCGACTCAGCAACAGGTCACAGCCACGCTACAAGCGGATCAGGTGGCGGTTCAGAACGCGCAGCGCAATCTGTCGGACGCGCGGACGGCCGCGAACAACGCCCAGGTCGTCGCCGCAGCGAGCAACAACGTTGCACAAGCGCAAGTCAATCAGGCGCAGAATAGCCCGGCCTCGAATTCCGCCAGCATCGGCACCGCACAGGCTCAGCAGAACCTGACTCAGGCGCAGAACGCCTCGACGCTCGCGAATTCCCAGTCCAACGTGACGACGGCGCAGAATGCCTTGAACACCGCGCAGGCAACCCTGGCCAACGATCAAGCCCGCAACCAGCAGACGCTCGTGTCCGCCCAGGGCCAGATCACGTCTGCGCAGAACACCCTCAAGAGCAACCTGGCTCAGCAGCAAACCGACCTGGCGAAGAACGACCAGAGTCTTCTGACGTCCCAGAGCCAGGTCAACCAGGCGCAAAATACTCTCGCGACGGCCCGGGCAACGCTCGCGGCCGATCAGGCTCGCAACGGTCAGGCACTGGAATCGGCGAGGTCAAGCGTCAATCAAGCCCTCAGCGCGGTCATCACCAGCGAGCAGGCTCTGGAAAACGACGCGGCGAAGCAGCAGGCCTCAGCCGACACTGCCCAGAACCAGGTGACGCAGGCCCAGGCAGCACTGGACAAGGCGAAACTCACCTATCAGGGGACCACCGACCAGCAAAGCGCGAATATCATCAACGCGCAGAACCAGTTGGCGCAGGCGCAAGCGAGCCTGCTGCAGCAACAAGCAAACGCTGACCAGACCACGGCAGCCCCGACACAGGCCGACATCGACCAGGCCCGAGCGCAGTCGCGCAACGCGCAAGCCGCGCTCCAGTTAGCGCAGGCGAACCTGCAGGCGGCCACCCTGGTCGCACCAACTGACGGGACCGTATCGGCGATTGGCGGCTCGGTCGGCCAATGGGTCAGTGGCGGTCCGACCGGTGGCAACGCCGCCAGCACCAGCGCCACCACGACGAACACGGCTGGCGGGATGGTGACGCTGACGGACATCGCCACACCTGAGGTAAACGCGCAGATCAGCGAGGCTGACGTCGGACGCGTACGGCCCGGCCAGAAGGCGTCGTTCACGGTAACCGCGTTTCCTGGCCGCACGTTCACTGGCACCGTGGCGACCATCCAGCCCGCGGGTCAGACAACGTCGAACGTGGTCACTTACAACGTGCTGATTGCGGCCGACCGAACGCCCGACGACGTTCAGCTCCTTCCGAGCATGACCGCGACGGTGACCCTCATCACCGAGGAAGACGAGAACGCGGTGCTGGTCCCGAATGCCGCCATTGCGTACGCGCAGGGTCAGCGCGGTGGTCAGGTGGGCGGCCAGGGGCCCGAGAACGCGGCCGTCATGGTCATGCGCGAGGGAGCCCCGCAGCGGGTGCCGATCCAGATCGGCAGTACAGACGGGCAGAACACGGTCGTGCTGCGTGGTTTGCAGCCGGGAGACGCCGTGGTCGTCGGCACATCGCTCGGCGGAGGCACGGCGCAGCGCAGCGGCGGAAGTGGCCTGCCTGGCTTGCCGTTCGGCGGCGGAGGCGGCGGCGCTCGCCCAGCCGGACCTGGGCCAGCGGGTGGACGCGGCGGATGATCGTGACCGCGCCGAGCACGAACGGGCACCATGTTTCCGAGCCGAAAGTCCCGGTCATCGAGGTGGCGGATCTGCACAAGGACTATCGGCTCGCGGCGACCGTCGTGCACGCGCTCCGAGGCGTCTCGCTGCGCGTCGAACAAGGCGAGTTCGTCGCCGTCATGGGCCCGTCCGGCTCGGGCAAATCGACTTTCATGAACCTGATCGGGTGCCTGGACCGTCCGACCGCGGGCTCGTATGCCCTCGACGGAGTGGAAGTCACCCGCCTCAGCCCGACCCAACTGGCCGCACTGCGCAACGAGAAGCTCGGCTTCATCTTTCAGGGCTTCAACCTGTTGCCGCGTATGGACGCGCTCGGCAACGTGCTCCTGCCAATGGTGTACGCCGGCTCGCCTGGAAAGGTCCGCCGCGAACGCGCGCTCGCCGCGCTAGAGGCAGTCGGACTGGGTGATCGCGCCCACCACCGGCCGAACGAGCTTTCAGGCGGTCAGCAGCAGCGGGTCGCGATTGCTCGGGCGCTCGTGAACGCGCCGAGCCTGATTCTCGCCGACGAACCGACAGGCAACCTGGACTCGCGCACGAGCGTCGAAATCATGGCCATCTTGCAGCGGCTCAATGAATCGGGCGCGACCATCCTGCTCGTCACCCACGAGCCCGACATCGCCACGTTCTGCTCGCGGACGGTCGCGTTCAAAGACGGCCTGGTGGTCTCGGATCGCCCGAGCCGGAAGGTGGTCTCGGCCGCGGAAGCGCTGGCGCGTCTGCCCGCGGAGGTTGAGTGAGCGCAGTCCTGCGGCCGCTGCCCGCTGCGCCGCCTGAGCCGTCGACCGAGCCGCGCGAACGGTTTTCCTTGCTCGCCGAAAAGCCAGAGCGCCGCCGTGGTGGGCTGCGCATCCTGCATACGATCCCTTCCGCGCTCGAGTCGCTGCGCGCCAACAAGGGCCGCAGCATACTCACGACGCTCGGGATCATCATCGGCGTCGCCGCAGTCATTGCGATCGTCGCGCTCGGCGAAGGCGCGAGCGCCAACGTGAGCGACCGTTTGCAGGGGCTCGGCGTGAACGTGCTGACCATCGTGCCCGGCAGTACCCAGGGCGGCGGCGCACGGGCGGGTGCAGGCAGTCAGGTCACGCTGAAAGCCGCCGATGCTGATGCCGTCGGCACGAAGGTGGACGGGATCGCGGGGATCACGCCAATCGTGGGCGGCAACGCCCAGGTCATTGCCGGGAACGAGAACTGGTCGACACGCGTTCAGTCGGTCCGGCCGGTCTACCAGCAGCTCCAGGACTGGACCGTCGAAGCCGGTACGTTCTTTACCGACCAGGACGACACGGCTGCCTCGAACGTGGCGGTGCTCGGCCAGACTGTTGCGTCGAATCTCTTTCCGTCCGACCCGGACTCGGCTGTCGGCCGGCTGATCCGAGTTCGCAACGTGCCGTTCACTGTGATCGGCGTCCTGGCGAGCAAAGGCAGCGGCTTCGGCGGTGACCAGGACGACGTCGTCCTGATTCCGTTCCGCACGGGACAGGTGCGCCTGTTCGGCAGTCAGAACGTCGGCCAGATTCTGCTGCAGATCTCGGATCCCTCGTTGATCGACCCCGCCACACGTGACATCCAGCAGCTGCTGCGCGCTCGGCACGAGCTGCACGCCGGTCAGAACGACGATTTCACGATCCGCAACAACAACGACGTGATCTCCCGTGTTCAGGGCGTGAGCCAGACGATGACGCTGCTCCTGGGCGGCGTGGCTGCCGTGTCGCTGGTCGTCGGCGGCATCGGGATCATGAACATCATGCTGGTCAGCGTGACGGAGCGGACGCGTGAGATTGGCATCCGTCTGGCGATCGGGGCCCAGCCACGTGACATTTTGATGCAGTTCCTGGTCGAGGCAGTCGTGCTGTCCCTGCTGGGCGGCATCGTGGGCATCCTGGTCGGCCTGGGCGTGGCACTCTCGCTGCCCGCTCTGGCGGGTTGGGCCACGGCGCTGCCGTGGAACGCGGTGGTGCTGGCATTCGGCTTCTCAGCGCTGATCGGCGTGTTCTTCGGCATCTATCCCGCGCGCAAGGCTTCTCAACTGGACCCGATCGTCGCGCTGCGCTACGAATGATCTTCCGCCGCACGTTGAGCGCCGTTTGCGCCGTTGCGCTCCTGGCCTCCAGCGCGTGCGGCAGCCTTCCATTCGGCGGCACCCAGCCCGCAGCCTCGCCTTCGCCGAGCGCGCAGGCAGGCGGCGGATTCCAGCGCGGCCAGGGCGGGCAAGGCGGCCAGGCTGGTCAGGGCGGCCAGCGCCGCGCTGCCGCGTCGGCCGTGCCGTCGCCCAGTCCAGCAGTCGCGGCGACGGGGCTCGCTGCGCTCGGCGCAACGCTCTCGGGTGAGTACGCGGTCACCGCGAACCTGGACGACCGATCGCTTTCGGTGATCCCGATCGGCCAGGCGCGGGCGGTGGCTAACGTGCCGCTCGATATCGCGCCGAGCTCGTCGGTGGCCGCCATGGCGACGTCCGATCGCGTGTACGTCTCCGATCAGGCGTCCGGGAGCCACACGCTCGCACAGGTGAGCCTGAGCAGCGCCAGCCAGACGGGCCGCGTCGACGCGGGCGACACGGTTGACAGAATAGTGTCTCCGCCAGGTGCAGCGACTGGGCCGTTGCTGGTGCTGACGGCCGGCGACAACACGCTGCGTTCGCTCG
>JAFAPL010000839.1 GCA_019247135.1 Chloroflexota bacterium
CTTCGTGGTCTGCGGGCTGCTGTTCGTCGTCGGGGCCACCGGCATCCGCCGCGTGCTGCGGGCTGGCCCAGGCGCGAGATGGGCACCGTGGCTGGTCGCCACGATGGGCGCCGCCATGATCGCGGGGGGCCTATTCGTCATCGATCCCGCATTCGGGTACCCAGAGGGCGCGCCGGTCGGGATGCCCGACGCGCTTAGCTGGCACGGCCTCCTTCACGCTTTCGCATTCGCGGTGGCCTTTCTGTCGTTTATTGCGGCCGCCTTCGTCTTTGCTGGCCGACTCTTCGCCCTGGGGCACCGCGGCTGGGCCGCCTACAGCACGGTCATAGGCCTGGTCCTCCTCGCGCCGATCGCGACCTTTGTGGTACCACCGGGCGCACTCCTCATTTACGCCGCCGCCACCTTGGGCTGGACCTGGACCTCCCTCGTCATCGTGCATTTAGTTCGCGACACGTCGCGTCCGCCAGCGTCACCCTCGGCATGAGCAACTCGATGGCGGCCGCCACGGCGTGGCGACGTGCAGCCGTCGCGGCGTTTTCGGTTGGCTCTCCGCGGTCACACTTGGGCTGCGGTCCGACTTGCGCGAGCGTGAGAGACTCGATTTCTAGCGGCAGTGCGCGGTGATTCCACCAACACGACACATCCAACTCGAGGCGCCAATCGCAGCGGAGCGCAAACAGCTTGCGCACGTGTTGAAAGGCCCGTGCATCAGCTCATTGCGCAACTATAAAGACAACACGCTCCACCTATGGAGAGAGCCCTTGCAATCTGTGTACAGTCCAACGGTGAGCCCGCATCGAGGCACGTCGCGCACCGATGAGGTGGCGATGCTGGAGGCCGTGCGAGCTGGCGATGCTGAGGCGTTTACCGCGGTTACGGAGCGATACCGACGCCAACTCCAGGTGCACTGCTACCGGATGCTCGGATCGGTCGACGATGCCGAGGACGTCGTACAGGAGACAATGCTGCGTGCCTGGAGGGGTCGCCTCAACTTCGAGGGGCGCTCGCTGTTGCGGACGTGGCTGTACCGCATCGCGACCAACATCTGTCTGAACGCTCTCGAACGCGCGCCGCGCCGACTCTTGCCATCGGACGTGTCCCCGCCGGTGACTACTGCGACGGAGACCTCCGATGCGTCCGCTGAACCGCCGTGGCGCCCGGAGCTCCCCTGGCTGGAGCCGTATCCGGACCGCCTGTTGGATGTGGCGGCGCCCACCGAAACCGAGCCGGATGCTGTAGCGATTTCGCGCGAGACGATCGAGCTCGCTTTCCTCGCCGCCCTCCAGCACCTCCCGCCGAAGCAGCGGGCGGTCCTCGTCCTCCACGACGTGCTGGGCTGGTCTGCAAAGGAAACGGCGACAATCCTCGAGCTGACGACGGCAGCAGTCAACAGCGCGCTCCAGCGCAGCCGATCGACGATGCGAACGCAGTTGCCTGCTGGACGGCACGACTGGGTATCGCTCACGGCCCGCAGTAACGAGGAGCGATCCGTGCTCGAGACATTCATGAAGGCATGGGAGCAGGCCGATGCTGGCTTGCTGACGTCGCTGATGCATGAGGACGCGCGATGGGCAATGCCGCCGGCCCCGTTGTGGTTCCAGGGACGTGCGGCGATTGCCCGCATGTTCGACTTGTTCCCCATACACATGCGCGGCGACTTCCGAATGGTCCCAACTCGAGCCAACACGCAACCGGCAGCAGCCGCATATCTGCGGCTCATCGGCGAATCCGACTGGCGCCTCGTCTCGATCCACGTCCTGCGCGTCGAGCGTGGAGGGATTGCGGAGGTCATTGCTTTCGCTCCCTCGCTGTGTCGCGCGTTCCGCCTCCCGCCAACGCTCTGAGAGTGTGGCTCGGTCGTGCATCGAGTGTCTGCATGCCAGCGGCGCCGTCCCCACGACCGACTCGGAGTAGATCGCCACCACCCCGCCGTCCAGCCAGCGCTGTCGAGAACCCACCGGCCGGAGCCTGGGGGATGAGTGTGACGTCACCGGCCGGCATCGGCGAGCCGCTGGGAAACCGCCGGCGCCCGCCGCTAACCCGAGCGCGGCCCCGGCGGCTGGGGGTTGGGTCTTGGGTAGCAATGGAACGAAAACCGGTCTAAGCCGACGACGGTCTTGCTCACCTCACAGTGATCTGGAGGCAGACCGA
>JAFAPL010000965.1 GCA_019247135.1 Chloroflexota bacterium
CTTGGCTACCGCGCTCACGCCGGTGCCCTGGAGACTCTGCACCGTTTGCGAGCTCGTGTCGGAGACCAGGTGTACGTCGGAGCCGAACGACCGCACCCCGATGACGGGATTCAGCGGGTTGGTGTTGACGTCTACGACGGGAGCCAGGTCCATGTTGATGCCCATGGCCAGCAGCTCGCTCGCACTTGCGCGCGCAACTTCTCCAGCGAGCTCCGGGTCGTGCGTCGCGCCGACAGCCATATTGCCCGGGAAGACCGTTGCGCCCTCCGTGACGCGCACCACGAGACCGCCTTCCTGATCGGCCGAGACGAACAACGGCACCGGATCCGCGACCGACTGCAAATCAGCCGTCAGTTGGCGGACCTGCAGACCGTTCTCGACGTTGCGGCCGAACAACGTCACGCCCCCGAGATGCAGGTCGTGCACGAGCGCACGGTTCGTGTCGTTCAAGCGTGTGCCGTCGAAGCCGAGCATGAACACCTGCCCGACCTTCTGCTCGAGCGTCATCCGCTTGAACACGGTCTGAACGGATTGCTCGACTGAGCTCGTGGACGTCTGCACCGCCGCATTTTCCACGGTCGCGGCCGGTGCAAGCGTCGCCTCGACTGTCGCGGCTCGCTCCGCCGTACGCGTGGCCTCGACTGTCGCGGCTCGGTCCGTCGTACGCGTGGCCTCGACTGCCGTTGGCTCGGCCGTACGCACGGCGCTCGGCGCAACAGCGCACGCGCCACAGAGCACCACCGCAACGATGCACTTTGCTACGCTCCACGGCACTCTCATTGATCCCAAAGGCGTCCTTGACTATGGCGGTCGACGCGTCGGCTGACAAGAACGCGCTCATGCCTCGGTACCGTCGTGTACTCGGCGTCGGTGCGCTGCTCGACGAATGCATCCGATTGTTCCGTGATCGCTGGCGCACGTTCGCGGTGTTCAGCGCCGTCTCGCTCGTGCCGTTGGGGGTGGTGAGTCTCGGAGTCTCACTCGCGTTCGCCGCCACGCTGCAGCCGAGCGCCTTTCGCGGGATCGCCACGCCGGGCCCTCAGCAGCTGCAGCAGCTCGGACAGTTGTTTGCCGTGATTGCCGTCTTTATCGGCCTGGTGGGGATCGCCTCCGGTCTCATCGGCCTGATCTGGACGGCCGCCATCACCGCCACGACCGACGCGATCATGCGCGAGGAACGGCCGACCATCGGCCGGGTGTACGGCATCGCCCTGCGCCGTCTGCTGGCGCTGATCGGCGGTAGTTTTCTCATCGCCGTGGCTATAGGGGTTCTGAGCCTCGTCGCGATGGTGTTGTTCGTCATCACCCTCTTCGGCCTGGGGACGTTGATTGCCCTGGTGTGCTTGATCGTCTGGGCGACTCGACCGGCAGCACGCAAAGTCTGGCTGAAGTGGCTGATCGTGTTGACGTTCCCGTTCGGTCTGCCGATGTTCTTCTTCGTGCGCTGGTCGATGTTCGTGCCGGCGATCGTGCTCGAGCGGCGTGGTCCCATGCGGGCCATGGAACGCAGCCAAGCGCTCGTGTCCGGACAGTGGTTCCACGTCGCGGGCGTGCTCGCGGTTGCCAGTCTCATCGTCGGGGTGCTGGTCAGCGCGCCGAGTTATCTCGTGAGCCTGCCGCTGAGCGTCGCCGCGCAAGCTCGCGGAACGGTCGGTCCGGACCCCATTCAGTCGGTCGCGACTCAAGCGGTGTCACTCGTCTGTCAGGTGGTGTTTGCGAGTATCGGCACGATCGCCTACACGCTGCTGTTCACGGACCTGCGTAATCGACGCGAGGGCGCCGATCTGGCCGAACGCGTGCGCCAGCTCGAAATGGCTTCCGTTCCCCCGTGAGCGAAGACGCGGCGCTGCAGCAATTGCGCACCATTCTTGCGCGTCCGGAATTCCAGTCCAACCTGTCGCAGCCGTTCTGGGACCAGATCCTGGCGCCGGTGAAAGACTTTTTGCTCACCACGGCGGCGCAACTGGTTGAGCTCGTTTCAGACGCACTCTCCGGCCGCGATGGCATCGTGGGTGTGGTCGCGCTCAGCGTCGCCGGCGTGGTCCTCGTGCTCGGCGGCACCTATCTCGTCCGGACGATCCAGCTGGCAGTCACGCGCGAGACGCGCGTGCGTACCGCGACGCTTGCGGAACGTCGACAACGCTCCGATGAGCTGTGGCATGAGTCCGAACGTCTGGCGGCTGGGGGCCGCCTGGAAGAGGCAGCGCGCGCGGCGTACCTGTCTGCGCTGTACGCGCTGGACGAACACGCTGTCTTGCACGTCCAGCAGGGTCTGACCAATCGCGAGCACGCGCGACGTCTGGAGGGCGATCACCCCCGCCTCGCGGGCCTGTTCCTCGAGCTGGTGGACCGCTACGACCGCGTGCGCTACGGCCGCGCGGACATCACGCCCGAAACGTTCACCGAACTGCGGCGGCTGGTGGGCAGCGCCCGCGATGGCGTGTTGAGGTCCGGAGTCGCGGCGTGAACCGTATCCGCGCCAGCATGTTTCTGCTCGGCTTGTGTGTCGTTGCCCTGATCATCGGCTGGCTTCGATTCGTGACCGAGCAGCAGACTCTACCGTCCGGCAGCAGCTATTCGACCCAACCCGACGGAGCTCTGGCGCTGTATGACTGGACCGAGAGCCTGGGTCAATCACCCCAGCGCCTGCAGGCATTGCCCGCGTCCGCGCCGCCCAGTGTGTTGTTCGTGCTCCAACCCGAAACGCCGCCCTCCCGGACGGACTTTGCCGAAGTCCTCTCGCACGGCGGCACCGTCGTGCTGGCCGGAGATTCAGTCGGCACAATCGTCTACGCACGTTCGCTCGGCGTGACGTTCGAGCTCAGCCCGGCCTCCGGTTCGACCTTGCGAACGCCGGACAACGCGCTCGTACTGGACACGGCTACACGCTTCCGTATCCGCGGATCCAATGCCACACCATTGCTCCTTGGTGCAAATGGTGATGTAGTCGCCGCCCGACTGGCGTACGACGGTGGCGATGTCGTCCTGATCGCGACGCCAGGTGTGCTTTCGAACGCGGGTCTGCGCGACGACGATACGGCGCGGTTTGTTTTTCGCGAGTTGCTGGCCAGTGGAGTCACTGGCGTCACCGTCGGATTCGACGAGGTCCACCATTCGTTCGCCCCGACGGACAGCACACAGGTGAGTCTGGATCAACTGTTGTTCGGGTCGGCGGCCGGACGTGCGATTTTGTACGCCGCTCTGTTGACCTTTGGCTTCATTGTCCTCACCGGTCGCCGACTCGGGCCACCGCTCCCCGCTCGCTCGGCGGCTGAAAGTCGGCGCACGATGTACGAGCACGTCCAGATGCTGGCCGGCCTGTACCGTCGCGCGGGCCAGTTCGCGGCGGCTCGCTCCGCCTTCGTGAATCACTACGCGCGCCGCGCCAATGTGCCGGCGGTTGTCGAGCGTATCGAGGGCGCGCAGTCAGAAGCGGAGTTGATCGCGGCTGTCGCCGCGGCCGATGACTCCAGCTGAGTTCTATCGCGCGGCTATCGACCGTGCACGCAACGTCCTGGTCGAGGTGGACGAGCCTTTCGGCCTGATGCTTGGCGCGCTGCTCGTCGGAGGCAACGTCCTGGTGGAAGGCGTGCCAGGCACCGCCAAGACGCTGATGGCGCGGAGCCTGGCTGCGTTGCTGGGCGGAAATTCCAGCGAGACGCACTTTTCACGCATCCAGTTCACGCCCGACTTGATGCCGTCGGACATCCTGGGCACCAACGTGTTCCACGCGGCCAGCGCTTCGTTTACGTTTCGGCCGGGTCCAATCTTCGCCAACGTCGTCGTCGCCGACGAAGTCAACCGTGCACCGGCCAAGACTCAGTCCGCGCTGCTCGAAGCTATGGAGGAGCACCAGGTAACCGTGGAGGGACAACGATTGCCGTTGCCGCGCGTGTTTCTGGTGGTCGCCACCCAGAATCCGATCGAGTTCGAAGGCACCTATCCGCTGCCCGAAGCGCAGATGGATCGGTTCGTGTTCAAGTTGCTGGTGGATCACCTGTCAGGCGAGGCCGAGCGAGACGTTGTCCTGCGCCACGATCGTGGGCTAGACGTCACTGATCTTGCCGGCGCGGGCCTTGCGCCGCTGGTTGACGCGGACGGTGTGCTGGAGCTTCGCGCACAGGTCGCACGCGTGCGCGTGGACGTTTCGGTAGCCGAATATATGGTCGCGATCAACCGCGCCACGCGCACCTTGCCCGAAGTCGAGAACGGTGCAAGCGTCCGCGGCGCGCTCGGTCTGCTGAACGGCGCCAAAGTCACGGCGGCCTTCGCCGACCGGAACTTCGTGGTGCCAGATGACGTGAAGTACGTCGCGCCCGCGGTTTTGCGGCACCGCATCGTCTTGAAACCTGAGGCGGAGTTGGATGGAGTCCGTCCCGACGACGTGATCGACCGGATTCTCACCAGCGTCCCCGTCCCCCGCTGAGGCATGCCCACCTGGAGGCTGTACGCGCTGTTGCTGATCGCCCCGCCCATCGGCGCATTCGGAGGTCCGGCCGTTCTCCTGAGTCTGGCCCTCGTCCTTCTCGCGCTCGTTGCTGCCGCGGTCGATTGGTACCTGGCTCGCGATATCCGCGACGTCTCGGCGCAACGCATTCTCCAGACTGACAAGTTGTCACTCGGTGATTGGAATCCCGTCCGCCTCGAATTGACGACCAACGCGCAACGCGTCCATCACATCGAGGTGCGCGACCTCCCTCCCATCGACTTCAAGCTCGACACCTACGCCCCCATGTTCCGCGCAACTGTGCGGCCGGGGGCATCCGCAACGATGACGTATCGAGTCCGTCCGCCGCGCCGCGGGGATGCGACCTTCGGCGACCTGTATATCCGCACACTCGGTCCGCTGCGCCTGATGCAACGCCAGCGGAGGCTCAGCGGCGCCGCGCAGCACGTTCGCATCTATCCCAGCCTGCGCGAGCTGCGTCGCTTCGATCTCCTGGTGAGGCGCGGACTCGAAGCGCAGCCGGTCGGCCGCCCCGTGCGTCGCCCCGGGGCGAGCACGGAATTCGAACGCATTCGTGAATACGTCGCCGGTGACGAGTTCCGACGCGTCAACTGGAAGGCTACCGCTCGCCGCGGTCAGCCGATGGTCAACCAGTTCGAGGCGGAGCGGGGCCAGAACCTGGTCATCATGTTGGACGCCGGCCGCGCCATGGCCGCGCTCGCCGAAGAGCCCTCCAGCGACGAGCTCCACGCGGACGCCGGCCCCGTCCTTACGAAACTGGACTACGCGCTGAACGCCGGTCTCCTGCTGGCGCACGCCGCCAGCAGGCGCGGTGACAGAGTCGCCATCGAGGCCTACACGGACGACGTTCGGGTGTTCGTGCCACCCGCGCGCGGCCGCCGCGCGGTCCTGGCCACGGTTCAGGCTCTTTACAACTTGCGTGCTGAGCCGGTGGAGCCTGACCATGCCCGCGCGTTTCAATATCTCGCGAGTCGGAATCTGCGACGGTCGCTTGTCGTCCTGTTCACTGACGTTTCCGACCGCGGGTCCTCCGCCAGCCTGGCAGCCAACCTGCTGCGGGCTGCCCGCCAGCATATGGTGGTGTGCGTCACGCTCGCCGACCCGAATCTACGTCGGCCCGCACGGCGGCGACCACTCGACGCGGCCAGCCTGTACGAGAAGATGGTTGCTCAGCAACTGCTCGACGAACGTGCCGAAGTGCTGGCTCACCTCGCCGCGTACGGCGTGCTATGCGTGGATACCGACGCCGACGCACTGAACTCGCGTGTGATCCAGACATATCTGGATCTGAAACGCGCCGGCCGCATCTAGCCCGCCACGGTCCTGACCCACCTGCACGCACCCGCGCCAGCCCGCACGCCCATCAACTCAAGTAGTTGCTTGCGCGTCCGTAGTTCGTCCCAAAAACAAGCAACCCCGCGTACACCATCTACCCTGCCAAGGTACTGACGCACCCGGACGCACCAGCGCCAGCCCGCACGCCTACAGGCTCTACTAGCTGGTTCCCGCGTCAGTAGTTCGTCCGAGAAGAAACAAACCCACGTACAGCAACACTGCAAGCACCGGCCCAATCACCAACTTGAATCCAATCGGCAGATCGCTCGGCGATATATTCCCCTCCACCACCCCAGCAATCACCAGCACCGGCGCCGCCCCGAGCACCAGCTCAACCGCGCGCCGCGCCGCGCGCGCCATCGCCTCGCGCCTGAGCAGCAGCCCCGGTCGCAACAGCCCCTCCGCGAGCATCAGGCCAGCCGCCCCGGAGATCACGATGCACGTCAACTCCAGATACCCGTGCGGCGAGATGAACGCCCACAGCAACGGCCCCACTCCATAAAACTGTGCCGCACCGAGCACTCCCCCCAGCATGAGTCCGTTGCTGATCAGCACGTACACCGTGCCCAGTCCAAACAGGACTCCGCCGGCAAACGTCAGAAACGCGACCTCGATGTTGTTCCTGAAAATCAGTGTGGCCATGGCCGGACGCAGCGCCGGTTCGATGTCGGTCCACGTCCGTCCGGCTTGCATGACTTGCCGCAAGCTCGCCGGCACCAGCGCGTCGCGCAGCGTCGGATCGAGCAATGCCGCGACATACGCGGCGAGCGCCGGTCCGAACAACAACGCAGCCGACACGGCCAGGTACCCGCCTGCCTGGCGAAATCGACGCGCAAAATCGAGTGTGAAAAAGCGACCCAGCCCACGCCAGGACGGGGGCGGCGAGCGATACAGGCGCAAGTGCGCGCGTGTAGCGAGCCCGTTCAGCCAATCCGTGAGCTGGTCGTCAGGGAAATCACGCTGTGCGATGGCCAGGTCGGAGACGACCTCGCGGTACCGTCGACCGAACGTGGCAATGTCGTCAGGACTGAGGGTACGCACTCCATTGCCCTCGCTGCGAGCGAGCAAGCGCTCGAGCTCGCCCCAATTCGCCTCGCGGCTCGCGATAAAGTGCCGAAGAGATGTAGATGGCATCCGATAGCTACCAGGTCCTGACTCCTGAACGCGTCTCGCTGCAGTATGACATCGCCGGCATCGGCTCGCGCGGCGCGGCCGCGCTGGTGGACACCGTCATTCAGACGCTCGCGCTGATGGCCGCGGGCCTTCTGGCGGCAGGCATCCTGGCGGTCACCAACGGCGCGGTCACCCCGGCCATCGTGGTGGGTGTCGTTGCGCTGGCGCTCGTCACGCTCGGTTACTTCGTGTTCTTCGAGATCGTGTGGAGCGGCCAGACGCCAGGTAAGCGCTTGCTCGGGGTGCGCGTGATCCGCGAAAGTGGTTACCCGATTCGGCCAGCCGACGCGGTCATCCGCAACCTGGTGCGCATCGTGGACGGCCTGCCGGCCATGTACGCCCTCGGCGTCCTGACCATGCTCTTCAATGCGCGCAGCAAACGCCTGGGCGACTTCGCGGCTGGCACGATCGTCGTCCGCGAAGGCGTCCGCGCGCCTAGACTGATTTTTGCTCGCGGAGGCGTCCGCGCACCCGGGCTGACGACCCCTGCGGCCCGCGCCGATTCCGCGCCGGCCGCCGTGCTGCTCCAGCCTGCGGATGCAACGCTCGTGCGCGACTTTTTGCTCCGCCGCTCGAGCATGAACGAATCGGCACGCGCGCAATTAGCACAGCGTATCGCAGCGGCAATGGCTCAACGCTACGGCCTCCCGCTCACCACCGATGCGGAATCGTTCCTCGAGTCGCTCATCTGAATCCGCCTGAAGCGCAGATCGGTCGCTCGGCCACTTAGCCCTTCAAACCGGTAAACGCAATCCCCCGGACGAGCAGCCGCTGACCGAGTGCGAACACAACAATAATCGGCAGCGTCGCCACGACCGTCGCCGCCATCA
>JAFAPL010000969.1 GCA_019247135.1 Chloroflexota bacterium
GGATGCGCCGCCCATCCGCGTGTGCGCCCGGGATGTGCCGGTGCCGTACAGCGCGAACCTCGAAACGGCGGCGCTGCCGCAGATCGAGGACGTGGTCGCCGCGGCCCGGTCGCTCGTGAACAAGGAGCGCTAGGGCGTGCCGACGCCGGTCACCATGCCCATGCTCGGGCTGACCATGGAGGAAGGGACGGTCGCCGAGTGGCTGAAACACGAGGGCGACACGGTCCAGAAAGACGAGCCGCTGCTCCTGGTCGAGATGGACAAGGGCACGCAGGAGGTGCCGTCGCCCGCTGGCGGAGTGCTGCGTCGAATCGTCGTTCAGCAAGGCACGACCGTGCCGGTTAAAACCCTGATCGCGGAGATTGCGGCTCCTGGCGAAGCAGCGTCGTCCGCGCCGCCTGAGGCACCGGCCGCGCCTGCACCCGCGGGCGGACCTGGCGATCGCCCGCCTGTGGAGGCGACACCGCGCGAGGTTGCTGATGCATCTTCCGCGTCTACCGGGTCGCCGCGAAGTACCGATGCATCTTCCGCCTCTATCGGGGCGCCGCGAGGTACAGGCAGTGCCGTCTCAGGTCAGCGACTGTTCGTCTCACCGCGCGCCCGCATGCGCGCTCGTTCGCTCAGCATCGACCTGAGCAGCGTGCGCGGCAGCGGCCCGCACGGTCGCATCGTCGAATCGGACGTCCTGGCTCTCACCTCCGAGCCGTCCGCGGAACGCGTCGTCTCCACGCCGCTCGCGCGCCGCCTGGCGCAAGAGCACGGCGTCTCGATCACCGACGTCAAGGGCAGCGGGCCCGGCGGCCGCGTCACGCAAGACGACGTCATGCGCGCGGCGCAAGAACGCGTCCCCGTCCAGGACGGGCAGGCTGGCGCGGCGCAGCCTCTCACACGGCTGCGCCGTCTCACGGCCGAGCGCATGGCCGCCTCCGCACAGGCGACTGCTCGCGTCACCCTGTTTCTCGAAGCGGATTTCTCAGAGCTTGCCCGCTTCCGCAAGCAGCTCCAGCCGGAGTTCGCTCGGCTGGGCACCGAGAAATTGCCGTGGGATGCGCTGATCGCGAAAGCCGCGGCGCTGGCGCTCGTAGAACACCGCGCCGTGCTGGCCCAATGGGCCGAGGGCCAGACGTTGCGGCATCCAGAAACCGTCAACGTGGGCATCGCGGTGGCACTGGAGCCCGAAGGTCTGGTCGTGCCGGTTCTTCGCGACGCAGACAAACGCAGCCTGCGGGACCTGGCGGCGGACCTGGTCGGGCTGGCGGACAAGGCGCGCGCTGGACGGCTCAGCCCTGCCGAGATGCAGGGCGGCGGCTTCACCATCACTAATCTTGGCGCCTACCGCATCGACGGCTTCACACCGATCGTCAACCCGCCCGAAACGGCCATCCTTGGCGTCGGCCGCGTCGCCGACAAGGCGGTCGTGGTGGACGGCAAGATCGAAGCGCGCACCATGTGCAGCCTGTCGCTGAGCTTCGACCATCGGGTAGTCGACGGCGCGCCCGCCGCCGCGTTCCTCGCTCGGCTCGCCGAGCTGCTGGAGCGACCCTACGCGCTCTTGGGCATCTAACCCGAGGATCCTCGCGGGCCGCCGCTCGGGCAACCAGAGCAGTCGACTTGCAAGTTGAACAACCTGGCGTGACCGGGCTGCGGACGGGCAAGCTGCCGCCCGCGCTGCTGCGCGAGCTGGTGTTGGGAAAACTCGGAGCGCGCCGCCCCGAGACGCTGGTTCGCGCTCAGCTCGGCGTCGACGCCGCGGCGGTCGCATTCGACAGTGACTCGGCGTGTGTGCTGACCACCGACCCGATCACCACGGCCACGCACGGCGCCGGCCGCCTCGCCGTGCACGTCGTATGCAACGACCTGGCGTGCTTGGGCGCCGAGCCGATCGGCGTGCTCGCAACCCTGCTCTTTCCAGAGGGCGTCACCCCCACGGCCATCGCGGAGACGTGTGATCACATCGACGCCGCGGCGCGCGACCTGAACGTCGAAGTGCTGGGCGGGCATACGGAGATCGCGCCCGGGCTGCAGGCTCCGATCGTCGTCATGACCGGCGTGGGACGGGCACGGCGTGATCGCGTCCTCACTGCCGCCGCTGCCCAGCCCGGGAACGACCTGGTGCTCACCAAAGCCGCTGGCCTGGAGGGCACCCATATCCTCGCGAACGACTTTTCCGCGCGCCTCAAAGGCTTACCGGCCGCGGTGCTCGAGGAGGCGCGCGGTTACGCC
>JAFAPL010000991.1 GCA_019247135.1 Chloroflexota bacterium
AACGCGCGACGCCGAGGAGAAGGACGAGACCGCCAGCGCTCAGCATTCCGACGGCCGCCCAGACCACCTGTTCAAATCGGAATTCTTCGACCGTCATCGGTCGTCCGATAGCGTCGAGCCGACGCCGCACCGATGAGTTTCCTCCGACGAGACGGTCGACCAAGGACACGATCTCGCTGACCGTTGGGCCGAATAGTCGACGGACCACCGTGAACGGTGCGGACGTCGCCGATGGCGGCTGCAGCAAACGCGACGGTGCCGGCGCCTCACCAAGGTACGGAGCGAGGCGGTCGACAAGCCGAATTGGCCGCATCGGCGGAGCCGCCCACACCACGAGGAGGACTCCGCCCGCAAACATCAGGCCGAGAAGTCCACCCACGATGGCCGAGCTCATCGCAGCACCCGCGGCTCGTCGGGAAGTCGGCCGATTCGCAACATGATCCGGTAGGCGATGACGCACACCGCAGCGCCAATCAGCAACAGCACGACGCCACCTGCCGAGTTGTAGGCACGCAACGTCGTCGATTGCGTGCCGAGCAACAGCAGCACGATCCACGGCGCGGCCACGGCTAGCCGTGCCGCGTTGACGACCCAGCCCTGTCGGGTTTCGAGCTCCGATCGAGTCCGAGCATCCGACCGGAGCAGCTCCGAGAGCGTCCGCAGGACCGACCCGACATCGCTGCCGCCAACCTCGCGCGCCACCCGCATGGTCTCGCACACGCGATCGCCGACCGGGTCTGAGAGATCATCCTTAAGCGCGTCAAGAGCCGGACCAAAGCGGCCGGTTGCGCGGTACGCCGCGCCGAAGCGTGCGAATGGCGGGCGGAGCGCTGCCGGCCCTCGCTCCCCTAGCGCCGTCAGCCCTTCCGGGAGTGACATTCCTGCTCGCACGGCAGATGCCAGGTTGTCGACCGCCTCCGGCCAGAGCTCACGCAACGCGAGCTGGCGACGGCGTCGCATTCGCCGCACGAGCGCGCCAGGAACGAAGAACGCGAAGGCCGCGAAGCAACCCGCGACTGTGATCGTCGACGTCAGGAGCAGCACGGCGATACCTGCACCAAACGCGCACAAGATGCGCGCGCAAAACAATTGTGCGGACGTCACGCCTTCGACGCCCGCTTGTCGCAATAATTCCGCATCGCGACCATGCCACCGGCTCATCGCCGTGACTTCGCGGGTCGGAGCACGCGAGACGCAGCGCCATATCAACAGCAGACCCGTCCCGAGCATCAGCCCGATCAGCGCACCCATGTCAGCGGTGCGCTTTCAGCAAGTCCGCCAGATCGATTCCGGCGTTCCCATAGCGCTCGCCATGGGGCGGATAGCCAGCGGCTCGAGTGAGCTGTCCGCCTTGCGCTACGAAGATGTCGCTCGTCTCGATGACCTCGGCTTCGACTCGGCCGGACACCGCCACAATCTCGCGAATCCGTCGGTGACCGTTCACGTCGGTCTCGAGATGGACGACCAGGTCGACGCAGCTTGCCACAGTCGGCACGACGAACGCTGCTGACACGTTCTCGCCGGCGAGCAATGGCAACGTGCAGACCTTGACGAGCGCCTCGCGCGCAGAATTCGCATGCAAGCTACACATGCCAGGCAGCCCGCTATTCAGAGCGATCAGAAGATCAAGGCATTCCTCCTGACGAACCTCGCCGACGATCAGGCGGCTCGGGGGTTAAGTGATAGAGCGGTGCGAAACGTCCGCCGTGTGGCCGATTCGACGGCGCCGGCTCGAGCTATGACTGGCCCTGGCTATCTATCGACAGCTCCGTCGGAGGAGTCCGCAACGTTTCGCCCAGCCGCCTCATTAGCGTTGGCAAGGTTGTTCCGCGAGGTGAGGGTGTTCGGGCGGTCCGGGCCGAGCACCCGCTCCGAGTCGGCCAGCGTCTGCTCAAACAGCGGGATCGCCTCACCGAGCCGACCCGCTTTCTGGTAGGCGGTGGCGAGGTTGTTCCGCGAGCCGAGGGTGTCCGGATGGTCCGGGCCGAGCACCCGCGTGCGGTCGGTCAGGGTCCGCTCATAAAGCGGGATGGCTTCCGCCAGCCGACCGGCCGACCGGTAAGCGTAGGCGAGGTTGTTCTGAGAGGTGAGGGTGTCCGGGTGGTCTGGGCCGAGCACCCGCTCGGCGTCGGTCAGCGTCCGCGCGAGTAGCGGGATGGCTTCCGTGAGCCGACCGGCCGACTGGTAGGCGTAGGCGAGATTGTTGCGCGAGCCGAGGGTGTTCGGGTGGTCCGG
>JAFAPL010001059.1 GCA_019247135.1 Chloroflexota bacterium
CCGGTGCGGGAGGCACGCGCGAGCTCCTGGACAGGGCGCCAGCCGCCAGCCGTGTAGTACTGGGTGATGTAGACGAACGCAACACTCGTCAGGAGGCCGACGAGCCCGGACAGGGCGAACCAGTAGTTGCCCTGAAGCATGATCATCACCGTGCCGATGATGCCGATGGCGGCCACCACCGTCATCGCCCAGTACCCCTGATCCAGCTTGCGCTGGGGATCGGTGACATCGCCGACCGACACCGCCATGATGCCGACGATGGACGCGATGATGCCGACGGATCGAACGACCAGCGGGAAAAATACCCAGGCGGTGTTGTTGGTGACGACGTACAGCGCGACGCCCAGGATCATGGCGCCGATGTTCTCGGCCGCGGTCGACTCGAACAGGTCCGCGCCGCGGCCAGCGCAGTCGCCGACGTTATCGCCGACCAGATCGGCGATGACCGCCGCGTTGCGCGGATCGTCTTCAGGAATGCCGGCCTCGACCTTACCCACGAGGTCAGCGCCGACATCCGCCGCTTTCGTGTAGATGCCGCCGCCCAACTGAGCGAACAGCGCCACGAAGGAAGCGCCGAAGCCGAAGCCGACGATCTGGAATGGCACGAGGGCGGGGCCACTCGTGGCCGGATCGCCCGTTAGATTGAAGCCGCCGAACGCGGTGTAAATCCCGAGCACTCCGAGCAAACTCAGCGCAACCACGAGAAAGCCCGAAACCGCGCCGCCGCGCAGGGACACGACGATCGCGTCCCGAAGGCTGCGCTGCGCGGCCGCGGCTGTGCGCAGGTTGGCCTGGACGGCGATATACATGCCGATGAAGCCAGCGAGGCCCGAGCAGAACGCGCCGACGAGGAACCCGACGGCGGTCTTGATGCCTTGCTCGGGACTGCCTGCGAGCACGCCGATCAACAGACCGATGATGATCGCGGCGACGACCGCGAGCATGGCGATGGTGCGGTACTGACGATTGAGGAAGGCCATCGCGCCTTCGAAGATCAGCGCGGCGACCTCCTGCATTGCCTTGGTGCCGCGATCTCGTCCGAGCACGTCTCGAGCCAGCCAGATCGCGAAGCCGATCGCGATCAGGCCTGCCAGCAAGACGACTGGCCAGAACTGCATAGGAACCCTGTTCCTCCTACATTCCCGACGACCACCGCCTGCCAGCGGCGGTCAAGATGTCAGGGATGGCCGCCGCCGTGCGGAGCGAGGCTCCAGGGGTGAAACCACGCACGGTGACGCTTCACACGCTGCGGCGAAGAGTGTACCACTTGGCCGCGCCGCCGCGCCCGATTCACCTCGACGTCACGGCGCATATTTGCGTTCAAAGCTCGAGCCCGCGGCCCACCGCCCCCACCCGCCGCCCGAGCCCAGCCTAAGCAGAAAGCGTCACAGGAAGCGTCACGTGGAGCGTCACGTGGGGCCGAATCACGTCGCCACTGGGACCAAACACACGAACGTACTGGCGCGCAGAGCTACGATGTACTTCGAGGTCGATGCCATGACCATTGATCCTGCGAGTGCTCGAGCTAGCTTGCAGACGTCCGCCGGCTCGTTCACCTATTACCGACTGAGCAGCCTCGCCACCGACGTCGAGCGCCTGCCTGTGACACTCAAGGTCTTCCTCGAAAACGCCCTGCGCAATCTCGGCAACGGCGTGGTTCGTGAAGAGGAAGTCAACCAGATGGCCGGTTGGACCGCCCAGAGCGCGGACGACCCGCATGAGTTCCCTTTCTATCCCGCGCGTGTGCTCATGCAGGACTTCACGAGCGTACCAGCCGCGGTGGACCTGGCCGCCATGCGCTCGGCCATGGCCCGGCTTGGTGGCGATCCCAAGAAGATCAACCCACTCGTGCCTGCTGATCTCGTGATCGACCACTCCGTCCAGGTCGACTTTTTCGGCAGCGATCAGGCATTCCAACTGAACGTCGAGCGCGAATACGAGCGAAACCAGGAACGATACGCGCTGCTGCGCTGGTGTCAGCAAGCGTTCGAGAATTTCCGAGTCGTCCCGCCCGGACGCGGGATCGTGCACCAGGTCAACCTCGAGTACCTGGCCAGCGTCGTCCACCGTCGACCCGACGGAACCATCTATCCCGACAGCCTTGTCGGCACCGACTCGCACACGACGATGGTCAACGGCCTGGGCGTTCTCGGCTGGGGTGTTGGCGGAATCGAGGCTGAAGCGGTGCTGCTCGGCCAACCTCTTTATTTACTGACGCCCGAGGTCGTCGGCTTCAGGTTCACCGGCCAGCTGCCGGAAGGGGCCACCGCGACCGACCTGGTGCTGACGGTCACCCAGATCTTGAGGAAGCGTGGCGTCGTCGGAAAATTCGTCGAGTTCACGGGCGCCGGCCTGAGCCAGCTTGGCCTCGCCGACCGGGCCACGATCTCGAATATGTGTCCTGAGTACGGCGCCACCGCCGCACTGTTCCCCGTCGACGACGAAACGCTCAGGTATCTCAGAATGACCGGCAGGCCCGAGGAGCAGGTCGAGCTGGTCGAGCGCTACACGAAGACACAGGGATTGTTCCGCACCGACGACGGCCCCGAGCCGAGGTTCAGCGACCTGCTGGAGCTCGATCTTTCGACCGTCGAGCCGAGCCTCGCCGGTCCGCGGCGGCCCCAGGATCGTGTCAGGCTGGCGGAGATCGCCAGCAGCATTCGGGTCGCCTTCCCCAACCAGTTCAGCGGCCAGCATAACGGGCATGCCACGCCGTCGATCAAAGTCGTCGACGCGGACGCGGGGACCGTGACCCAGGTTCCCATTGAGAACGAAACAGGCTCGGTCGAAGTCGACCTGGGCGGCGAGCGGACGCTGTTGAACCACGGCTCGGTCGCGATCGCCGCGATTACCAGTTGCACGAACACCTCGAACCCGCTGGTCATGCTCGGAGCGGGATTGCTGGCAAAGAAAGCCGTCGAGAAGGGGCTCACGGTCAAGCCAGCCGTGAAAACGTCACTGGCGCCAGGCTCGCGCGTGGTCACCGACTATTTACAACGCGCAGGGCTGATGCCGTACCTCGAGGCTCTGCAGTTCCACGTTGTGGGCTACGGCTGCACGACGTGTATCGGCAACAGCGGCCCGCTCGCCGAACCGGTCGCGCAAGCCATTCAGGACAACAACCTGGTCGTCGCCGCGGTTCTCAGTGGCAACCGCAACTTCGAAGCACGCATCCATCCGCAAGTGCGCGCTTCGTATCTTGCTTCGCCGCCGCTGGTAGTCGCCTTCGCACTGGCCGGCACGGTCGACACCGACCTGACGCAAGACCCGATCGGCAGCGACCGCAGCGGCAATGCCGTTTATCTGCGAGACATCTGGCCGACCCAGGCCGAGATTCGCGCCGCGCTCGAGCAGGCGATCGGGCCCGACCTCTTCCACAAGGAATACGCCGAGGTCTTCGAAGGAGACGAGCACTGGCAGGCTCTGCCGCTGCCCGAGCGGGGCGACCTGTTCGAGTGGGATCCGGGCTCCACCTACGTCCAGGAACCGCCGTTTTTCCAGGACCTGTCACCCGAGCCTGCGCCGCTCACCGATATCGAGGATGCGCGCGTGCTCGTGAAGCTGGCGGACTCGATCACCACGGACCACATCTCGCCGGCCGGCTCGATCCCGAAGGACAGCCCCGCGGGCCGTTATCTGATCGAGCACGGGGTCCAGATTCGCGACTTCAACTCGTACGGCTCGCGTCGAGGCAACCACCAGGTGATGATGCGTGGAACGTTCGGCAACGTGCGACTGCGGAACGAGCTCGTGCCAGACAAGGAAGGCGACTGGACCCTGAAGCTGCCACCCGATTGGGTGCTGGAGCCGAAAGGCGACGTGCAGCGCATCTATGACGCCTCGATGCAGTACCAGAACGAGAAGGTGCCGCTGGTCGCTATCGCTGGTAAGGAGTACGGCTCCGGTTCCTCGCGGGACTGGGCCGCCAAAGGCACGTCGCTACTGGGCGTACGCGCGGTGATCGCCGAGAGCTACGAGCGCATCCACCGCTCGAACCTGGTCGGCATGGGTGTGCTGCCGCTGCAGTTCATGCCCGGTGAGTCGCGCGAATCGCATCAGTTGAACGGGCACGAGATCTTTTCGATTGACGGCATCGCCGAGGGGCTCGAGCCCGGTAAGCACCTGACGGTCCGCGGCAAGCGTGCGGACGGGTCGGAGTTCTCGTTCGAGACGATCTGTCGAATTGATACGCCGATCGAGATCGAGTACTACCGCCACGGTGGCATCTTGCCGTATGTGTTGCGGCTGCTTTTGAAGGAGTCGGAGGCGCCCACGGCGACGAGCGCCACCGCGTGAGCTGCAGCTCGCGCGGCTCACGCGGTCACACGCGGGTTCAATCGAGTTCAGCACCGTAGCTACGCTAGGGTCTCACCGTGCGGGCTGCCGCTCTCACGAGCCCAGTTCTGTAGTTCTTTGTCGAACCCCGAGCGGCACACGTCGCGTTCGTTAGACTTGCGGCATGGGCAGTTCGGACCTGGGCTATTACCGCTTTCCGTCGCTCCACGCCGACGAGATCATCTTCGCGTGCGAGGACGACCTCTGGCGTGTCGGCGCGGGCGGAGGGTCCGCGTATCGCCTGACAGCCGGGGTTGGCGAAGCCAGCCGACCTCGCTTTTCGCCCGATGGCTCACAGATCGGGTTCGTCGGTCGCGAGGAAGGTCCGCCCGAGATCTACGTGATGCCGTCGAACGGCGGCTCGGCGCGCCGCCTCACCTTCGACGGCACACTCGGCACCACCCTGGCGGGCTGGTCGCCCGACGCCGCGAAGCTACTGTACGCCAGCTCCGCGGAACGGCCGTTCGCGCGTGAGTACTGGTTGCGCGAGGTCGACGTGGCTCCGCCGACACGCCCATCACGTCAGGTCAATCTCGGGCCAGCCACCGCGATCGCATATGGGCCGAATGGCGCGGTCGTCATCGCCCGTCATACACAACGTGACGCGGCACACTGGAAACGCTATCGAGGCGGTACAGCGGGCACGCTCTGGATAGACACCGATGGCTCGGGCAATTTCGCGCCGCTGATCAATCTGGAAGGCAACCTCTCGAGTCCGAACTGGATCGACGAACGCATCTTCTTCCTGTCGGACCACGAGGGCTACGGCAATGTCTACTCGTGCACCCCCGCTGGCGAGGATTTGCGGCGCCATACGGACCATGAGGACTACTACGCTCGAAATCTGAGCGGTGACGGGCAACGGCTCGTCTATCACGCCGGGGCGGACCTGTTTCTGCTCGACCCTCGCAGCGACACCTCGACGCAGCTCGAAGTGAACCTGACGAGCTCGCGCACTCAGCGCAATCGACGCTTCGTGCCCGCCCAACGCTTCCTGCACAGCGCATCGCTCAGTCCTGACGGAACCGGTCTAGCGATCAGCAGCCGCGGCAAACCGTTCATCTTCAACAACTGGGAAGGCGCCGTCTCGCAGCACGGCGAGCCGGACGGTGTCCGCTATCGACTGGTGACGTGGTTGAACGACCGAAAGCGTCTGATCGCCGCGGCGTCCGACGGTTCGAGCGAGCGCGAAGTGCTGACGATTCTGACCGCCGATGGCTCGGTGCTTCCGCGGGAACTCACCGACCTCGACGTTGGGCGCGTCACTGATCTCGAGGTGGCGCCCACGGTCGATAGGGTCGCGGTGGCCAACCATCGCAACGAGCTGCTGCTGGTGGATGTGACTGGTGATTCGGTCAACATGCGTCAACTCGATCGGAGTCCGTTTGGCCGCATCGAAGGCATGGCCTGGTCCTCGGACGGTCGGTGGCTGGCGTACGGGTTCGCGGATACGCCGCAAACGACGGCCATCAAACTGGACGAGATCGAAAGTGGGCAGACAACATTCGCCACCCGTCCAGTCTTGCGGGATACGCGCCCCGCGTTCGACCCGGACGGTAGGTACCTGTACTTCATCGGTCAGCGCGATTTCGACCCGGTGTATGACGAGCTGCAGTTCGATCTCGGCTTTCCGAAGGGCTCACGGCCGTTTGCCATCACGTTGAGAAAAGACCTGGAGAACCCGTTTCTTCCGCGTCCGAAGCCACCCGAAAGCGCCGAGCAGGCTGCGCTGCACAAAGCCGAGGCTGAGGAGGCGCCCGCCGCACCGCCGCGAATCGAGATCGAGCTGGATGGCATCACCGAGCGCGCAGTCGCCTTCCCTGTACCAGAGGCTCGGTACGGTCGCATCGAAGGCATCAAGGGCAAGGCTCTGTTTTCCAGCTATCCCATCGAGGGCGCCCGCGGTCGATCGCGCGACGAGGAGTCACCCCCCGGGCGTGGGGCGATCGACTCGTATGAGTTCGACACGCAGAAGCAGGAGCGCATCGTCGATGCCGTCAGCGATTTCTCGATCAGTCGCGATGGCAAAGCGATGCTGTATCAGTCGGGCGACCGCCTCAGGGTGCTGAGAGCAGGCGAGAAGGCGCCCGACAAGAAGGACTCCGACAAGCCCGGCCGGGAAGGCGGCTGGATCGATCTCGGGCGCGTGAAAGTTTCGATCGATCCCGCGGCCGAGTGGCGGCAGATGTTTCAGGAAGCCTGGCGGCTGCAGCGCGAACAGTTCTGGACCGAGGATCTTTCGGGCATCGACTGGGAGGCCGTCAATCGTCGCTACCAGCCGCTGGTCGACCGGATCACTACGCGCTCGGAATTTTCCGACTTGCTATGGGAGCTGCAGGGCGAGCTCGGGACGTCCCACGCGTACGAGATGGGTGGCGAGTACCGCTCAGGACCGAACTATCGTCAGGGCCATCTCGCGGCCGAGTTTCTGTTTGACGAGAGCGCCGGTGCGTACCGGATCAGTCGCATCGTGCACGGTGACACATGGGACGCCGACGCGACTTCGCCATTGAATGGTCCAGGTGTAAACGTCTCGGCGGGAGATCTGCTGCTCGCGATCAACGGTCAGAGGGTGGACGCGGAGGTCACGCCAGCCGAACGTCTGGTCAATCAGGCTGGCAATGAAGTCATCCTGACAGTCCGCGGGGCGAACGAGTCGGCGCCGCGCACGGTGACCGTGAAGGCACTCTCCGACGAACGACAGGCTCGCTACCGCGACTGGGTCGACGCCAACCGGCAGAAGGTACATCAGGCTACCGACGGTCGCGTCGGCTACATCCACGTGCCCGACATGGGCCCGGAGGGCTACGCCCAGTTCCATCGCAGTTTTCTCGTCGAGTTCGATCGCGATGCGCTCGTCGTGGACGTACGCGTCAACGGTGGCGGACACGTGTCGGGGTTGCTGCTGGAAAAGCTCGCGCGA
>JAFAPL010001102.1 GCA_019247135.1 Chloroflexota bacterium
CCGCGCGACGCAGCCAGCGGGCAGTGGCGGGCTCACCAGAAGCCCATGCTTCGGGACGGCCGTGCATGAGCCTCGCCAGGCGATTCCACAGCCCCCGCCGCGCGGTCAGTCAGCTCGTGGCTGATTGGCTGGACGTCTGGGCCGCCGGTAGCCGACGCCACGCGCTAACTCTAAAGCTGTCGGCCTACGCGCGCCATCAGCGGTCGTCCGTGCGCGCGAGCAGTGCTTTGAGGAGCACATCTGGCGGCGCACCCTTCGGCACGAAGGCGTCAGCCCCGGCTGCCAGCGCATGGTCGCTCAACTCCTCGGCGAGGCTATGCGCAATGATGCGGATCTCGGGCCATCGCGCCTTGATCTGCGCCGTCGCCGCGATTCCGTCCAGACGCGGCATACGGACGTCGATGATCACAATGTCGGGCCGAAGCCGCTCAACAGCTGAAACGGCTTCCTCGCCGTCGGCCGCCTCGCCAACCAGCTCGACTCCGGTCTGCGTCGAGATGATCGCGCTCAGCGCACGCCGTGTGCGTGCCCGATCATCTGCAATCAGCAGCCGCGCGCGCCGAGTGCTGGGGCGGTTGTCGGCCGTCACACCGCTAAGTCTCGCCCATGTTTGCCAGCACTGGCATCAGATAGATGGCGGAATTGGCGAAACAAGTCAGTACGACATTTGTCGGAGTGCCCTTCAACCCAACGCGCAAGCTGATTCCGCTTCTCCATGGATGTGGCGTGCCCCGAAAGACGGGACACTTGGCTCATCAAGGCCACGAGGTGCTCAGATGATCCCCGACCAACACCCGTTTCACACTGAGGAGCCCGACGTGGATCAACGGCTTGATGACGCACGTGCGACCGCCCTCCGTGAGCCTTTGCGCAGCGTCCTGGGACACCGGAAGCCCGCGAAACTCGCTCAGAAGAAACGGTCACTGCCGTACCGGATCGGCCGTGCCCTCATCGGCCTGTTGGGCGTGACGGTCGTCCTCGGGTTGTCAGGGGCCGTCTACGAGTCGGTGGCAGAGGCCGCCGACGCGCGAGCTTATCCGCCGCCCGGCCAGATGGTGGACGTGGGTGGCTATCGACTCCACATCAACTGCATCGGCACGGGCAGCCCCACTGTGGTCATTGATGCCGGATGGGGCGATTCGTCAGGGTCGTGGAGCAGTTGGGTGCAGCCGCAGGCGGCCACGACGACGAGAGTCTGTACCTATGATCGCGCCGGAATGGGCTACAGCGAGCCTGGACCGCTGCCGCGCACCGCCGAACGTTTCGCTCGAGAACTGCACACCTTGTTGAGTGGCGCGGGTGAGCCGGGGCCGTATGTACTGGTGGGCCACTCCATGGGCGGGTTGACAGTACGTGTCTTCGCGGATGAGTACCCAGCAGACGTCGCCGGAGTGGTGCTGATCGAGTCGATGAGTCCCAGTGCCGCCAAGCCTTCCACTTCCACCGCGACAGAGTCGGATTCGCACTCCTTCTCCGATTGGGCGTTCACGCTCCCTGCCCGTACCGGGATGCTGCGTCTGTTGTCTGGACCGCTCGACGCCTACCAGGGGTTGTCACCGCAACGAGCGAACGCCTACTCGTCGTTCTCGATCAGGCCGGGTTCGTTCCAGGCCTGGCTGGACGAAGGCAAGGGCATGCCGCAAAGCTTCGTCCAGGCGCGTGCCGTTACGAGCTTCGGGGCGACACCGCTGATCGTGCTGTCGCGCGGCCTGAGAGTGGAACCAGATCGGGACTGGCAGAGGATGCAAACCGAACTCCTCGGGTTGTCATCCAACAGCCAGCAATTGTTCGCGACTGAGAGTGGACACAACGTCGAGATCGACCAGCCGCAGGCCGCGGTCGGCGCCATCGAAAAGATGGTCGATATGACGCGCCTCCGCACCACTTAGCCGCTCACACGCGCACATTGGATTCGAGCGTAAGAAAGGAGGCGCACACAATGAGCGCCAGTATTCGAAACCGCAACGTAGCGAGCGATTCGATCACACAGGTAAGCCCGAGTAGCGAGCACGGCTCGACGATGCGGGCGATTGTCCAGGACAGATAGGGGTCGGCGGACGTACTCCACTTGAGTGAGATTGAACGGCCAGTGATCGCGGAGGACGAGGTGCTCGTGCGCGTTCGCGCCGCAAGCGTTCACATCGGTGACGTGCACATGATGACGGGAATGCCATATCTGATGCGCATCATGGGCTTCGGGCTTCGCGCGCCGAAAGCGCGTGTTCGAGGCACTGATGTCGCCGGAACTGTCGAGGCGGTCGGCAAGAATATTCCGCAGTTTCGGCCCGGTGACGAGGTATTCGGCACCTGCGACGGCGCCTTCGCGGAGTTCGCACGTGCACGTGCCGACAAACTCGCGGCCAAGCCGGCAAACCTCACATTTGCGCAGGCAGCGGCAGTACCCAGAAATATCACCTGATCGTCGACACCGGCGGGAACCGCTCCCTGTCAGATCTTAAGACTGCTCTCGCAAACGACGGGACGCTGGTGCTCGTCGGATCAGAAGGCGGTTATCGCTGGATTGGAGCAGGGCTGCGCCGAAGCCTTCGCGCGGCGGTCCTCTCCCCGTTCGTCAGCCAGAAACTGCGCTCGATGGTCGCGTGGGCCAACGCAGCAGATCTTCAGGTCCTGAGAGACCTCATCGAGGCTGGCAAGATCAGACCCATCGTGGACCGGACGTACACGCTGGGCGAAACCGCTGATGCCATGCGCTATCAGGAGAGCGGACGTGCTGTGGGAAAGGTGGCGATCCTGCCGGAACCGGACGCCATGGCGACACCGCTGCACTAGACGCATCCTGTTCAAAAGTCGAGATTTATCAATCACCGTCAAACTTCATTCCTTTTCGACCACGCCCCGATCGGCGAGGCCTCGTCCACCAGTTGGGACGTGCTACCGCGTCGGTCCGGCGCTGGGATCGCATGGTTGTACCGCGTACACAATCGCACCACAGCATGCGAAAAGGCTGAATGTGCGGACGAACCGATTCGGGGCGACCATGCCGAGTAGCCCTTGACCGAGCGCCATCAGCACCATCGCCGCCACCATTGCGCGCTCGCAGGTGGTCAGCCTGGGCTGCATCCAACGCATCCGCTTACTCCCGGACGGTGCTCACACAATCCACGTGACAACCAGGCCCAGCGTCGCCGCAAGGATGGCGGCCGTGGTGAGCCAGCCCAGCATGTTGATCGCGCGACCGTTGACCCGCTCGCCAATGACGCGCCGGTTGTTGGTCATGAGCATGATCAACAGCATCAGCGGTGGCGTCGAGAAGCCCTGGACAACACCCGACCAGACCGGGAAATGCATCGGGTTGAGGCCCAGGAAGTTCATGGCCAGGCCCAGCAGCATAAAGACCGCAATTGCCGCTTAGAACTTTTTCGCCTGAGACGGTCGAGCGTTAAGCCCATGCCTCCAGCCCACCGTCTGCGCGAGGTCGTAGGCGGCACCGGTGGTCGTGACCGGCGCGGCTAGAAAGCCGACTCCCACTACCCCGAGTGCGAACAGGATGCCCGCCGCATCGCCCGCCAGTGGCCGCAGTGCCTGCGCGGCCTGCGCCGCAGGGCTGATGTCGTGCTCACCAGCGGGATACAGGGTCCAGCCGGTGGCCAGGATAATGAAGTACACGATGAGGTCCGAGAAGAACATGCCGGCCGCCACGTCGCGCCGTGTGTGCCGCAACTCCTCACCAGTAGCCCCCACGCGCTGGGGCAGCCGCGTGCGCCCGGCGGCGATCTCTTCTTCGACTTCCTCGTTGGACTGCCAGGTGTACAGATAGGCCGAGAGGCTGGTACCGATGACCGCCACAAGCAGCCCCAGGAACTCTGCGTCGAGATGGATCGTTGGAATGAACGTGCCCGCCAGCACGGGCCCGGTTTGGCCAACACGGCAGCGCCCACGTACGCCAAAACGCGAGGGCCAGCCAGCGGAACGTATTGCGGATCGGGGGTAGGAGCCGAGGACCTGCAACGCGAGGATAACCAGCGCGGTGGCGACGACGATGAGTTGGAATGGCAACGACAACAGGACGTTCACCGCGGCGGCCATCCCGCGCAGGTCGGCGCCGGCTTCGATGCTGTTGCCGATCAGCACACCGACCAGCGTCGGGTACAGGATCCACCGCGGGTAGTAGTCACGAATGGCCTGGAACAGGCGCCGGCCGGAGACCTGGCTGAGCTTGGCGGAAAGGTAGATGACTGCGAACATCATGGGAAACAGCGCCGGGGCGGTCCAGAGAAGAGGCCGGCCCGACCGCCTCCCCGGCGGACGCGTACGTGCCGATCGCCGACGGGTCGTCATCGGCGGCGCCCGTGATCAGGCCCAGACTCATCGTGCGCAGCGCATTGCCGGGACGCCGTTTACGCCCGCTCGCCTGGACCCGCGGGTTCTGCGCGGCCAGCCCACCGTACGTGGTGGGTACGTGCGGGTGGCCGTTCTCGCGAATCAGCATCGATAGTGTCCGTTGGGCGTGTTGGCCGCCAGCGGGGCCAAGAGATCTGCCCAAGGGGATGTGCCGGGAGATGGAGACTCGTGTCGCTTGGGCGGCACAGGTAATCGGCCTCGGCCCGCAAGCAGCGTAGAGTGGCTGGCAGACTGCAGCATGACGCGCCCGGACGCAGTGCAGCATGCGGCGGGATGAGGTCAGGACGTACTACTCGACGCGCCATCTGTGCACCACTTGTGGTGCTGCCAATGGCCGAGAGTGATGGTCAGTCGGACGACGGTTGCCAAGTCACTGACCTAAGCAGGCGGGTCAGCGGAAGCAGCGCAGAACGCTGGTCAGGATGCCCATCGCCGAGCTACGGACATCCGTGGCGCCCATCGCCCGGGGTCGCTGCACGACAGTCTCCGTACGTTCCAGGTCCGCGGCGTCCGATCGGTCGAAGCGCGCCACAGCGCCGACGGCGGCGCGGCAGTGTCGACCAGCTCATCGATCTCGAACGGCTTCGCGACGACGGCAAAGATGGCTGCGCTACGTTCGGTCGCCTGCGCCGCTGTCCAGCAGGATGCAATCGGGTTCGAGCGGACCAACGGCGGCGCGCAACGTGTCTGAGGAGGCAGCGCTGAGGAGCGAGGCCGCGTAACCTTCGTCCGGCAAGAGCTGCAGCGCGATCATCCCCATCGCCGAATCGTCTTCGACGATCAGCTCGCTGCCGGTCCGTTGCCGTACTGATTGTTCGTCAGTCATGCCCGTTTGGCCACAAGACTCGATAACGCGGCGGGTCACTCGGGAAGGAAGGTTGAGCCAACGCTCAATTGTCCGCGTTTCGACGCTCGCATCCGGGGCCTCTCCGAGTTTGGCCACGACTTAGCGCGGTCTTCGAGCGTGGCCTGCGCGTATAGAGTGCGGCGCGAACGTCCACATGCAGACCGTGGATACGCTGGCGCCCGCGGCGAAACAGGGCGGTCACCGAGCGCGCCACAGTCTAGAATTTAGCGTTATGGCACTTGTGGAAGAGCAGATCCCGCTGCGGCTGGTTGGCAAGCGGGCCAAGCGCGCGGACGCTCCAGAACGACTCACTGGCCAGGTGCGTTACACAGCCGATCTGGCGTTGCCCGGTCTGTTGCACGCCCGCCTGGTGCGCAGCCCACACGCTTCGGCGCGGATCGTCTCGGTCGACAAGTCCGAGGCGCTGCGCATGCCCGGTGTCGTCTCGGTCCTGACCGCCGAAGACTTGCCCGTTCAGGACATCCGCGAGGCAGTCGACAATCGCAGCATCGTCATGGCTCTCGACCGTGTCGTGTATGCCGGCCAGCCCGTCGCCGTCGTGCTGGCCGAGACGGAGGCCGCTGCGGAAGACGGCGCACAGGCTGTCGAGGTCGAATTCGAGGCTCAAGACGCCACCGTCGATCCGCTGCACGCACTGGATCCAGATTCACCTGTCGTCCGCAATCGGAACGCGAAGAACGACGAAGAGCTCGGCATGCACGGCGCTGCGGCCGGCGGAAGCGAAGCGGAGCAACCGCAAGCTCCGAATGTGGCGAGCCATCAGCGCTACCACCGCGGCGACATGGACAAGGCGTTCGAGCAAGCAGACCTGATCGTCGAGCGCGAGTACCGCACACCGTGGGTCCACCAGAGCTATATGGAGCCCCAGGTGTGCGCCGCGACGACCGATCCGCTCGGCAACGTCGTGGTGTACGCCTGCACGCAAGCAATGTTTCGCACCCGCGATACCGTTGCCGCGGTGCTCGGAAAGTCCCCTCGCCAGGTGCGTGTGTATGCGATGCCGGTGGGTGGTGGCTTCGGCGGCAAGTTCGGCCTGATCGAGCCGCTCACGGCGGCGCTCGCCGTTGCTGCTCAGCGCCCGGTTCTCCTTGCTTTCACGCGTGTGGAGGAATTCGGGGCCAGCAACCCGGCGCCGTCCTCGATTTTCCGCGTCAAGGCGGGCGTCAAGTCTGACGGCACGTTCGTCGCGCTGAAAGGCGACGTGATTTTCGACGCGGGCGCGAAACCGGGTGCTCCGGCGGCGCACGCGGCTCTGTGTCTGGCAGTCTTCTACCGCTGGCCGAACATCGATATCGACGCTACGGAAGTGGTGACGCACAAGACTCCGACGGGCGCGTATCGCGCACCTGGTTTGCCGCAGGCCATGTTTGCTTCGGAAAGTCTGGTGGACGAGATCGCCGAAAAGCTGCACATGGATCCGATCGAGCTGCGGAAAAAGAATGTCGCGCATGAAGGCGACACCCGTCCGGATGGTACGCCATGGCCTCCCATCGGGCTCGAGCAGTGTCTCGACCGCGCCGCCAGTGTGTACAAAGAAGAGCTCGCTGCCGCGGGGCCGAACGAAGGCGTTGGCGTCGCACTGGGCGGCTGGTTTGGTGGAGTGGAGCCGTCGTCGGCGCTGTGTCGACTGGAGTCGGATGGAACGCTCCAGGTCGCGATCGGCGCGGTCGATCTCACTGGCACCAACGCCGGCTTCCAGGTCATCGCGGCGGAGGCGTTCGGTTTCGAGAGCGTCGACAAGGTACGCGTCACCACCGTGGACACGGACTCTGCTCCCTACTCCGGCGCAACCGGCGGCAGCAAAACCATGTACACCATGGGACCGTCGGTGATGAAGGCGGCGCAGGAGGCGCGCGAGCGCGTGCTGAAGATCGCCGCGGCGGATATGGAAGCCGCCGTTGACGACCTGGAGCTGGTGAACGGCGAAGTGCGCGTGAAGGGTGTGCCCGACAAAGTCCGTACGCTACGCGACATCTACAAGTTGAGCGCTTCGTTCGGCGCCAAGTACGAACCGGTCGTCGGCAAAGGCGAAGCCGCCATCGTCCAGCGCAGCCCTGGCACTGGCGTCCACATCGCGCGAGTACGCGTCGACCCGGAGCTCGGCCGTATCCAACCACTGCGCTATGTCGTCGTTCAGGACGTCGGCAAGGCCATCAATCCGGCCCTCGTGGAGGCGCAGATCCACGGCGGCGGAGCACAGGGCGTGGGTTGGGGTATGTACGAGGAGATCGTGCACGACGACTCCGGCACGCCCATCACCGCCAGCTTGATGGACTACACGATTCCGAAGGCCAGTCAGCTGCCGGAGCTGCAAGCGATCCTGGTCGAGGTTCCGTCCAAGATTGGACCCTTTGGCGCGAAACCTGTTGGAGAGCCACCGATCATTCCAGGCGGAGCCGTGATCGCGAATGCCGTGCACGCCGCCACTGGCGCGCGTGTGACGGAGCTGCCGCTGAGTTCGGAGCGCGTGCGCAAAGCGCTGGAGACGAACGGGACCAACGGCCAGAACGGTCAGTACAGCTAAGCCGAGGAGTCACCGCGCGCGGACGGCACCCAGATGAGGCGCCGTCCGCGCGGTAGGTGTTAGCGGCGGTCGACGACGATCGTGCCGGTCATGCCCAGTGCAGCGTGCAGGGCGCAAAAGTAGCTATACGTTCCCGGCGCAACGAACGTCACTGAGAAGTCCGTACTGGCACGGCGTACACCGATGAAGCCGGAGCTTACGGTGGATGTCACCGGGGCCGAGATGGTCGCGTGAAACGAGGCGTCATTTCCGGCTGGCGCGGCGACATTGGCCGGGGCCGGTCCAAACGTCACCGTGTGTGGTGAAATGGAATCCGGATTCGTCCAGGTGACCGTATCGCCGACGCGGACGCGCTGGACGGCCGGCAAGAAGCGAGCGACAAATACCTGCCCATCACCACCTCCAGTGA
>JAFAPL010000248.1 GCA_019247135.1 Chloroflexota bacterium
CCCAGCGCCAGTGCCGGGCCGCTGCCGCCTTCACCGATCACCACACTCACGACGGGCACGGGCAGCACGCTCATGTTCGCCAGACAGCTCGAAAGCGCTCCCGCCAGGCCGCGTGACTCCGAGTCATAGTCCAGATGCGCGCCAGGCGTGTCGATGAGCGTAACCAGCGGGACGCGCAGTTCGGCGGCCAGGCGCATGATCCGCGCGGCTTTGCGAAACCCCTCCGGTCGCACGTGTCCGCCGCTGCGGGCCGGGTCGCCGTGTCCGCGTTCCTGGCCGATGGCAAAGACAGTGATCCCCGCGAGATCACCGATCCCGGCGATCACCGCGGCGTCATCACCGAAGACACGGTCGCCGTGGAGCTCGATGAACTGGGGCGTCAGTCGCCGAATGTAATCAACCGATGTCGGCCGATCATCACGCCGCGCGAGCAGCACCTCCTGCCACGCGGATGGCGGCTGGGCAGCCGGCGGTCGGTACGGGACATTGCCTGCCCGCGCCTCGCTATGGCCTCGGTTCTGGAGCAATTGGAGCAAGGTCGCGAGCACGCCGCGCAAGCGCGCTCGGTCGACCACGGCATCCACCTGCCCGTGTTCGAGCAGGAATTCTGCGGTATGGGTCCCCGCGGGCGGTGGCTCCCCGGTCAATTGTTCGATCACGCGCGGGCCAGCAAAACCGATCAGGGCGCCAGGCTCAGCAAACAAGAAGTCGCCCTGGCTGGCGAAGCTGGCGTACACGCCGCCGGTCGTCGGATTGGTGAGCACCGTGATAGACGGCACTCCGGCCTGATGCAGTCGCATGGCCGCGGCCGCCGTCTTACCCATCTGGACGAGGCTCAGCATGCCTTCCTGCATGCGCGCGCCGCCGCTCGCCACGATGGCGATGAACGGCACCCGCCGCTCGGCGGCCTGCTCGAGCGCAAGTGCAACCTTCTCGCCGACAACGCTGCCCATGCTCCCGCCCATGAAGCGGAAGTCGAACACCGCCAGGACGCACTCGCGCCCGTTGATGCGCGCGGTGCCCGTGACCACGGCTTCATTCAGGTCGGTCTCACGACGAGCTCGTTCGAGTCGGTCCCGATACGAGATGCGGTCGGTGAACAGCAGCGGATCGACTGAGACGAGGGTTGGATTGCTGGCGCGGAAGGAGTCCGGGTCAGCCAGCAGGTCGATCCGCTCTGAGGCGGTCAGCTGGAAGTGATACCGGCAGTTCCCACACAGGCGGTAACGCTGCCAGATCGTGCCGCCGGTCGGCGCCGAGCACGCGGGACAGCTCTCGGCCGTCGATTGCTCTTCCAGAGGCGCGGCGGACACGCGGTCGCGGGCGGTCTACCCGCTACCCTTTGAGCCGAAGCGTTCGAGCACCTTGTCTTCGACGTAGATCGGCGCCCCAGACTGCAAGGCCAGCGCGATCGCATCACCCGGTCGTGCCTTGATGACCCTGGTGTCGCCACCATTGCTGAGAACGATCTGGGCCAGATACTGGTTCTGGGTCGCGTCGTTGACGATGACTCGGTCGATACGGCCACCCATCTGTTGGATGGCGTCGCGCATCAGGCTGTACGCCTGGGGCTGCTGGTCTGGAGGGATCTGGGTGTTGCCGCGATCCTTGGCAATGGCCAGCGCTTCACTGGTGCCGACTGCCATGGAGATACGGCGATGGTTCCCGCTTTTCTCTTGCAGGGTCAGCGTGGCGTTATTGATCGTGCCTTGTAGATCCTGAACGGTGACTTCGACCGGCGCTGTCCCCGCGGCCGCCGCCTCGGTGGGCAGGTTGGATTTGTCGAGCCACAAATAGTACGCCCCGGCACTGACTGCGATCAGAAGGAAGAGGAGAACAACTACCCGCTGTCTATAGACGGCATACAGCAGCCGATGAATGACTCGACCCCAGAGTGTCACGCGCGCTGCTGCCCTTTCGGTACTCGAAGTATGCGTTGTCTAAGACTCAACCGCGTCGCGCGGATTCTAGCAATACCGGCACCCCAGCCCAATATTGCTCGTTGCTGAAATGTTGACGACCTGTTGACGTGTTACGGTCGCCGCGCATGCACCCGTTCGAGGCCGTTCGTGAGGCGTGCGCCCGGTATCGAGCCGGCGGCGTGAGCTTGCCGGAGGTGCTGCACGTGGCCGAGCAGGCTCGTCACGCTGGCGCTGCGCCCGACCGCGGAACCGTGGTGATCGCGACCCTCCAGGGCGACGTCCACCACATCGGCAAGGCCCTGCTTGGCGCACTGCTGCGAACGACGGGCTACCAGGTGGTGGATGTGGGCAAGGAAGCGCCCGTCGAAGCCGTTGTGCGCGCAGCCATCGACTGCCGCGCCGACGCGATCGGCCTGTCCGCGCTGCTCGTCACCAGCTCCAGGCAGATCCCGCTGTGTGTTCAGGCCCTGGACGAGCACGGCGTGCACGTGCCTGTCTTGATCGGCGGCGCGGCAATGAATCGCACGTTTGGCCGAACCGCGGGCCTGCTCCCGGACGGCCGAACGTACACGCCTGGCGTGTTCTACTGCCGGGACGTATTCGAAGGACTTCAGACGCTCGACGACTTCTTTGTCGGCCGAGCGCGCACATTCACCGAGAAGGACGCGGTGGCCGCTGGCACTCCGATGCCTGGCAAGCCGACAAGGGTCCGACATGTCGAACCGCCCCAGCCACCACGGCTCGGCCCATCGCGCATCCGGGCCGACCTGCGTGAGGTCTGGCGCCACCTCGATCTGAACACGCTGTTTCGTCATCACTGGGGCGGTTTTCCCGTGCGTGGGCCTGAGTACGAGCGTCTCGTACATGACCAGTTCGAGCCAGAGTTGGCCCGACTGCAGGCCGACGCACTCACGAACGGCTGGCTCGAAGCACTCATGGTCGGCGGCTACTTCCGCTGTCGTTCTGATCGCGACGCTCTCGTAATCAGTGACCTGCGCTTCGAGTTCCCCAGACAAACGGACGGCGAACACCTCTGTCTCGCGGACTATTTCTCACCGCAAGAAGACGTTCTTCCACTGCAGGCGGTGAGCACGGGTCGACGACCTGCGCGCTATCTTGAACAGCTCGAGGACACGGGCCAGTACGTCAGGATGCTCTACGTCAATGGCCTGTCCGCAGCAAGCGCGGAAGCCATGGCCGACTATGCCCACGCGCACGCCCGGCGCGAGCTCGGGCTAGCCGCTGACCGCGGGCTCCGCTTCAGTTGGGGCTACGCTGCCTGCCCTGACCTGTCACAACAACACGACTTGCTGGCGCTGCTCGACGCCGACCGCGAGATCGGCCTCAGACTCACGGAGAGTGAGACGCTCGACCCGGAGCACAGCACGGCCGCGATGATCGTCCATCACCCGGACGCTAAATACTTCTCGGCTGTTCGCGCCGCTTGACGCGGAGCAAGGCGGCGCCCGCCAGCACCGCGAGTGGAACGTACACAGCGTGTAGTCCGTCCTGTACAGCTGGGCTCAACACCGGCGCGCCGAGCGCCAGGCCGATAAGCCCCACCAGCGCGTGGCACGGGCACACCAAGCCCGTCGCCAGAACGCCGACTCCCAATGACCGCGAGGGCCTCATCTTCACGTTATGCTACCCGGCGTGACTTCGACCTCGAACGGGCTTCCGCAGGCTGGGGAGCCCGCACCGAAATTCACACTCCCGTCGACCGAAGGCGGCGACGTCTCGCTCGACGATTTCAAAGGTAAGCAGGCCGTCGTCCTCTACTTTTACCCGCGCGACGATACACCTGGTTGTACGGCAGAAGCGTGCTCGTTTCGCGACCTGCGGGCCGTGTTCCGCGAGCATGGTGCCGAGATCCTGGGCGTGAGCACTGACAGCATTCGTTCACACAAGAAGTTCCAGGAGAAGTACGGCCTCACGTTCCCTCTCCTGGCCGATACCGACCATGCTGTCGCCGAGCAATACGGGGTCTGGCAGCAGCGGAAGTTCATGGGCCGCGAGTTCATGGGCGTGGCGCGTACTACGTTCGTGATCGGCAAGGACGGCAAAATCAAAGCGGTGTTCCCGAACGTGAAGGTTGAGGGACACGCGGACGAAGTCCTCGAAGCGCTGAGGGACTGATGGGGCGACTCGAAGGTCAGGTTGCAGTAATCACCGGCGCAGGATCGGGGATAGGCCGCGCCGCGGCTGTTGAATTCGCGCGCGAGGGCGCACGCATCGTCGCGGCTGATCTCCGGGGCGCCGACGACACCATCGAACAGCTAGGTACAGAAGCCGAAGCCGTAACCGTCGACGTGACGCGATACGACCAGGTTGAAAAGATGCTGCGGACGGCTGTCGACCGGTTCGGTCGCGTCGACCTGCTCTACAACAACGCCGGCATCCCCCAGAGCTTCACGCCATTCGAAGAGTCCACGGACGAGCTGTTCGACCGCATCTTCGACGTGAACGTCAAGGGGGTCTTTTACGGCTGTCGCGCGGTGGTTCCGCACATGAAGCGTCAGGGTGGGGGCGTCATCCTGAACACCGCAAGCACGGCGGGTATCCGCCCCCGGCCCGGGCTGGCGGTCTACAACGCGTCCAAGGGCGCCGTGATCACGCTGACCAAGAGCCTGGCCGCGGAATTGGCGCCGTTTCGCATCCGTGTTGTTTCGATCTGTCCGGTCGCGACCGAGACGCCGATGCTCTCCACGTTTCTCGGCGAGCACGAGATCGAGGATGCGCGCAAGCGCTTCATCGCCACCGTGCCGTGGGGACGCTTGAACAAACCAGAGGACATCGCCCGCGCCGCGGCCTTCCTTGCCTCTGCCGACGCTGAGATGGTGACCGGTACGGCATTCGAAGTCGACGGCGGCCGCGATATCTAAGGGGCATTCTATGCGTGCTGCCGAGCGCAGCGCCCCGGGGATCTTCAAAGGGGACTCCCCTTTGAGACCCTCTTGGTTGAGACAGCGGCAGCCCGCCGCAGCAACCCTACGGGGCCTCAAGGGTCTTCTATGCGTGCTGCCGCGAGAGCAACCCAGGGGATCTTCAAAGGGGAACTCCCCTTCGGGACCCGTCTGGACGACTCAGCGCCAGCCCGCGACAGCGACCTGCGGCGCCTCGAGAGCCTTCTACGTACAGCACCGGGCCGATTCGGCCCAGTCGAAACCGCCACATCTCTTTCGATAGGCTCAGGGACGTGCACGACCTGCTAGCAGAAGCGCGCGCCCTACTCCCGCAATGCGTGGCGCTGCGTCGCTCCATTCACCGCGAACCCGAACTTGGTCTCGACCTGCCCCTGACCCAGGCCAAGGTGCTCGATGCGCTGAACGGGCTGCCACTCGACATCCACACGGGTCGAAAAACGACCTCCGTCGTGGCCGACCTGCGGGGTGCGAAGCCAGGCAAGACGATCATCCTGCGCGGCGATATGGACGCACTTCCGCTTCAAGAAGACACGGGCCTGCCGTTCGCGTCCGAGCACCAGCGGAAAATGCACGCCTGCGGCCACGACGCTCACACGGCCATGCTCGCGTCGGCAGCACGCCTCCTCGCGTCGCGGCAGTCCGAACTCAGTGGCACGGTGCGTTTCATGTTCCAGCCCGGCGAAGAGGGCTATCGCGGCGCACAGGTCATGCTGGACGAAGGCCTTCTCGATGGCGACCCCGCACCGAGCGCGGCTTTCGCCCTGCACTCGACGCCCCGCTGGGCGGCCGGCACCATCACCACGCGGCCTGGCCCGGTGCTCGCTTCCGCCGACTCGTTTCGGATCATAGTCACCGGACGTGGTGGTCATGCGTCGGCGCCGCACCTTTCGGCGGACCCGATCCCGGTCGCATGCGAGATCGTCACCGCTTTACAAACGTTCGTGACACGCAGCGTGAGCGTGTTCGAGCCCGGCGTGGTGACGGTTGGAAAAATCGAGGCGGGTACGACGCACAACATCATTCCCGAGACGGCGACGCTCACTGGCACGGTGCGAACGGTGTCGCCAGCGACGCGCCGCCACATCGTTTCCAACCTCAATCGAGTCGCGCAGGGCATTGCCGATGCGCATGGTGTGCGTGCCGAGACGATCGTCGACGAGGGCTACCCCGTGACCGTGAACGACGTCGAGTTCGCGCGTTTCGTGCTGGACGTTGCGCGCTCGTTGGTTGGACCAGAATGCGCACCCGAGCAGGCCACGCCGCAGATGGCCGCCGAGGATTTCTCGTACGTCCTCGAGCGCGTCCCGGGCGCGATGGTCTCACTGGGCACGCGCCCGAGCGGCATGTCAGAAGCCGAAGCGCCCGCGGGACACTCGAATCGCTACCTGCTCGAGGAGGAAGCGATGGTCAACGGCACCGCCATGTACGCGGCTGTCGCGCTCGAGTACCTCACCACGTAACCCGCGGCTCTCGCGCAGGGGATCCTCTGGATAAGACAGCGCCAGCCCGCGACAGTAACCTACGGGGCTTCAAGGGTCTTCTATGCGTGCTGCCCCGCACAGCCCCCGGGGATCTTCAAAGGGGATTCCCCTTTGAGACCCCTCTGGATGAGCCAGCGGCAGCCTGCCGCAGCAACCCTACGGGGCCTCAAGGGGCTTCCATGCGTGCTGCCGCGTGAGCAACCCGAGCGATCTTCGAAG
>JAFAPL010001146.1 GCA_019247135.1 Chloroflexota bacterium
CCCATCACCACGTACAGGGCCACCGGCAGACTTGCGACCACCAGCACGGCCCAGTCGCGACGGGCTACAGCAAACGCACTCGCGATCGCCGCCAGCAGGAGGATCGGCCAGCCGACGTCCCAGCCCAAACTGTTGACGTAAAACGGATACGCGCCAGACGGGTCGAGACCCTCGAAGCCCAGCCGCGAGGGCAACATCAGAAACACGTACACGTCCGCGACCACGCGGCGCGACTCGGTGACCAGCGGGGGAAACGCAACGACCGCGGTCAGCCCGGCCACGCCCAAGGCGATAAGAAGGTCCTGATGTGCGTCCCAGCGCAGCGTGCGCCGCCATCGCAGCCCCGGCGCGCTCGTGCCGTCGTGTCGAGCGGCCGTCCTGGCGCGCCAGTGGTTCGACGCGTGGGCGAGCAGCAGCGGTATCAAGACCGCGGCACACTGGTACTTCGCGGCGAATGCGAGGCCAACCCCAGCGCCCGCCAGGACGTAGTCCCTTCGACTCCCACGACAAGCGATGCGGACGATGGCCGCGAGGGCCAGCGTGGAGCAGAACGTCGCCAGGGCGTCATTGACCCCGAAGTGCGACTCGCGCACCTGCAGGAGGGTCGCGCTGGCGAGCACCGCGGCCACCAGGCCGGTCTGACGGTCGCGCACCATCCTGCCGATCGCATACGTCGGCAAAATCGTCAGGGCGCCGAACAGCGCGCTGACCGCACGGGCGATGACGAACAGGCTGCTCCGGTCCAACTGAGTGACCGGTCCGAGCACGGCGAAGACCGCGACGAGCATGTACTTGTAGAGCGGCGGGTTGGCGAACGTCAGCGCGTCTTGGCCACCGTGGAGCAGGGCGGTGGCTTCATTGATCGAAGTCGGCTCGTCGGGGTGGAAGACGGTCGGCAGACCGTACGTGATGCCCACGAGGCGCAGCGCAAGCGCCGCCGCGAACAGGACCACCAGCCATGGGGTGACGGTGACCGAGCGGTCGCGCGGTTCCGTCGCTGGCGCTGATCGAGCGTGCTCGTCGACTGGCGCGATTGAGCGGATCACCCGCAGCGAGCGTACGCGCGTCGCGGGTGGCGTTGCGAGCCTTGCGAGGCTCGAGACTCGCCGCCCCGCGCCTCGAGCGCGTCAGGCCACGAGGCGGTACGTATCAGGCTCGGCGGCGAGCTCGTCGATACACGCGGCGCAGGCAGGATGCGGCTCCTGACAATCGCCGCAGAAGACCTGGTGTTCGGCCGCCTCATCGCGGCCACAGAATGCACACTCCCCGTCCATGCGCCGTCATCACACAACCTCGGGATCGTGCACCGGTTGCAATGTCGTTGCGCCGCGGTAGAGCCCGACCCGTGGACCGCGGGCAGGCGCGACTACTGCGCGGGCGCCGCGCCCGTCGGAATGCGCAGGGCCTGGCCGACCTGCAGCTTTTGAGGATTGTCGATATTGTTCGCTGCCATCAGGTCCTCGGTCTTAATCTTGAATTGCGCGGCGATGGAGGATGGGCTGTCGCCCGGTTTCACGATGTACACCTGCTCGACGGGCGTCGGCGTGGGCACCGGCTCGGTCGGGGCGACCACCGGAATGGAGGTCGGTGTCGCGGGGACCGTGAGCGCGGCGACGCGGCCCGGACCGGTGGCCCAGTTCAGCCCGATATACAGGAACGCCGCCAGCGCGAGCACCACCACCACGAAACCGACCACGTACGGGCCATAGCGGTTCTCGCGATGCGCCTGCCCGCCGTAGACGGGGTGGCGATGCGTAGATGCGCGGCGTGAACGCGTCCGGTCACGCGCGGCGCTCTGGTAAGCCCCATCATCGCGACGTCCACCGCGGCGTTGATCCACCTGTGCTCCTCAGTCCTCGTTCGTGGCTCGGATTCTCGATGGGCACTGGTACACGTGGGGCGCGTCAGTCCTCGCGGTCGAGCTCAAATGCGGCGTGCAGCGTTCGCACCGCGTCGTCGACACGGTCACGCGGGATCACGCAGGTGATGCGGATGTCGGACGTGCTGATGATCTCGATGTTGATCTGGCCCTCCGCCAGCGTCCTGAACATGCGCGCGGCGTAGCCGGGCGCGCTCTGCATACCGGTCCCAACGATGCTTACCTTGGCGAGGTCGTCAGCCGAGTCGATGCCTTCAGCGCCGATGTGTGGTGCGATCGCACGCACCAGATCGACCGCTCGCTCCAGGCTGCTGCGCGAGAGCGTGAACGAGAGGTCGGTCATGCCGTCGGCGCCGCTCGACTGTGCAATGGTGTCGACGCTGATCGAAGCATCGGCCAGAGGCTGAAAGATCGCGGCGGCGATGCCTGGCCGATCGGGTACACGCGTCAGCGTGATGCGGGCGACGTCGGTGTCATGCGCGATCCCACGCACGTGCCGACGAATCTCCAGTGGCATGGCTCCATCTCCATCGGGCGGCAGGCGATGAATGAGCGTGCCGGGCACGTCCGCAAATGAGGACGCGACCAGAATAGGCAGCTCGTACAGCTCGCCAAGCTCAACTGCACGTGGGTGCATCACGCGCGCACCCAGCTGCGCGAGCTCGAGCATCTCCTCGTAGCCAATCTCGTCCAGTTTGCGCGCGCTGGGCACCAGCCGCGGATCGGCAGTATAGATGCCTTCTACGTCCGTCAGGATCTCACAGCGTTCGGCGCCGAGTGCACACGCCAGGGCGACGGCCGTCGTATCCGAACCACCGCGGCCGAGCGTCGTCACGTCCATCTCTTCGGTGACGCCCTGGAATCCCGTGACGATGACGATCTTGCCTCTGTTCAGCTCGGCGACGATGCGGTCCGCGTGAATCTCGGTGATGCGGGCGCGCGAGAACACGCGTGTGGATCGAATGCCAGCCTGCACAGCGGTCAAAGCGACGGCCGGGCGGTGCATGTCGTGTAGGGCCATCGCCATCAAGGTGGCGCTCACGGTCTCACCCGTTGACAGGAGCAGATCGAGCGACCGCTCGTCGGGTCGATCCGCGACCTGATAGGCGAGTTCGATCAGCTCGTCAGTGGTGTCCCCCATGGCCGAGGTAACGACGATCACGGGACGGCCTGAATCGGCGAGTCGAGCAATACGTCGCGCGGCGGCGCGAACACGGTCAGCCGTGGCCAGCGAGCTGCCGCCGTATTTCTGGACCACGGTGGCTCGCAGATCAGTCAACGTAGGCTCCGCGGGCAGTCAGCTCCAACGTGATGGCCGTACCCGCGACGCTCTGCTCCCGCGCGCTGGAGACGAGGCGGTCGCGTACGTGCTCGGCAGCGGGCTCACTGTCGCAAAGAGCGAGCACGGATGGTCCCGCGCCTGATGAGAACGCTCCAAGCGCACCCGCGTCCATCGCATTGCGCAGAAGCGTAGCGCCCGCTGGAAACATCGGCAGACGGAATGGCTGATGCAGTCGATCGCGCGTGGCCTCGGCGAGGAGGTCGGCGCGGCCGCTCGCCAAGGCGGCAACCAGAAGACTCGACCGCGCGACGTTGAACAGGGCGTCCTCGCGTGCGACTGTCGCGGGCAGGAGAGCACGAGCGTGCACCGTCGTGACAGAGATCTCCGGAATGAAAAGCACCGCGCGCAACTCCAGCGCGAGCGGCACATTCGAGTACAGCACCTCGCCGCGCTCGGTACGCACGGCGGCGCAGACTCCGCCCGACAGGCACGGCGTGACGTTGTCGGGGTGGCCCTCCAACTCCGTCGCGATACGAAGACACTCGCTCGGGCTGAGCGGGGCACCCAGACAGTGGTTGGCGAGGAGAACCCCGCATACGATCGCGGCGGCGCTGCTGCCGAGGCCGCGGCTGAACGGGATGCGGTTGGTGCAGCGCAGCTTGAACCCG
>JAFAPL010000536.1 GCA_019247135.1 Chloroflexota bacterium
CGATGGCGCCACGGAGCAAGCACTCTAGCTCGCGCGCGCCGAGCAACCTCACACCTCATAGCCGACCACAGGAGCCAGTTCGTACATGAATGATCTGGGCGTAGCAATATTCGGCGCGGGCCGCGCAGGCCACGGCCACGCTCGCGCCATCAGCCAAACCACCGGCGCCCACCTCGTCGCCGTATTCGACGCCGACGCCGACCGCGCCAACTCCTTTGCCGAGACCCACGGATGCCAGGCGTTCACCACCTCCGACGACGTGCTCAAACGCGAGGACGTCGACCTGGTCATGATCGCGCTGCCCAACTTCCTGCATGAACAAGCGACCGTTGAGGCAGCGAGCGCCAGAAAGCACATCTTCCTCGAAAAGCCGATGGCTGACACCGTCGAGGAATGCGACCGCATGCTCGACGCCGTCGAGCGCGCTGGAGTCCACCTGCTGGTCGCGCACAGCCAGCGTTATTTCGCGTCGACCATCCGCGCCAGGGAGATCGTCGAGAGTGGTCAGATCGGAGAACCCGTCTTCGCCACGGACACCTGGTACAAGAACTTCGGCGTCACCACACGGCTGCCCTGGTTCCTCGACCGCGCCACTGGTGGCGGCATGTGGCTGATGAACGGCGCGCACATGATCGACCGCACCTGCTGGGTGCTGAACACCGAGGTGGTCTCCGTGCGCGCGTGGATTGGTTCGCCGTTCCATCACCTGCCCGCCGACGACGCGAACATGGCCTTCCTCCAGCTTCGGAACGGGCTGCACGCAACCATCGTGCACGCGGGCTACAAGACTCGCGGGGTCGACAAGTGCGAGGTGGAAATCACCTGCACCAATGGCATGCTCCTGTTCGACTCGTATTCGAACCGCATCGCTGTCGACCGCGATGGCCAGTATGCCCCGATGGAAGTTCAACGCAAGGAGCCATTCGCCGAAGAATTGAAAAACCTGGTGGGAGCAATCAACGGCACCGAGACGTTGAAAGTCGCACCGGCGTGGGGCCGGCACATCGTCGAGGTCCTGCTTGCCGCCGAAGAGTCGAGCCGCACCGGCCAGGAAGTCGCCATCCGCTCGCGCGTGCTGAGCCACGCTTGAGGTCCAGCCCGCGGCGACGTTCTTGTGAGCGCGGGCATGCTCCGCGGGCTGGCGCTGTTGCGTCCAGATTGTTCAACTTGCAAGTTGATGGCTCGGCCTGATGAAGCGGCAGCGCCGGTCGATACTCGCGGCGAAGTTCTTGTGAGCGCGGGCATTCTCCGCGGGCTGGCGCGGTTGCGTCCAGATTGTCCAACTTTTCAATCGATGGCTTGGGCAGATGCAGCGGCAGCGCCGCGTCGATATATTTGCGGGTAGGCTTGAGTCATGGTTGTTGATAGCCATTGCCACGCCTCGCTGGAGTGGTACGAGCCGATCGAGACGTTGCTGTTCGAAATGGACCGCAACGGCGTCGACGCCGCGATCCTGATCCAGATCAACGGTCAATACGACAACGCCTATCAGGCGGAGTGCGTCAAACGCTACCCGGGCAGATTCGCCAGCGTGGTCATGGTCGACCACGCCAAGCCCGACGCACCACAAACCCTGGAGCGCCTGCACGCCGAGGGGGCCAGCGGCGTCCGCCTCGCTCCGACGGTGCGCTCGCCCGGCGACGACCCGCTGGCGATCTGGCACGCCGCCGAACGACTGGGCCTGTCCATCAGCTGCGGCGGTAAAGCCGCCGACTTCGCCACTCCAGCGTTCGCCCAGCTCGTCGAGCAGTTGCCCCGGGCAAAGGTCGTCGTCGAGCACCTCGGTGGACTGAGCCGAGCTGACGACAACGCCCAGCGCGAGCAGGTCTTCAAGCTCGCGCGCTTCTCGAACGTGTACATGAAGGTGACCGGTGTTGGCGAATTCGCCGCCCGCGCGATGCCCGTCAAAGCTCCGTTTCCGTTCGAAGAACCCATACCCACCTTCCTCGAGCAGGCCTATCAAGCCTTCAGCCCCGCCCGCCTGATGTGGGGCAGCGACTTTCCACCGGTCGCATCGCGCGAAGGCTACGGCCGCGCACTCCAGGGTTGCCGCGACCAGTTCGCAAACAAGCCTCGAGCCGACCTGGACCGCATCTTCGACGCAACCGCTCGCGCCGTGTTTCCCATCCGCACCTGAGCGCGTTCTCTCGGCTAACCTGATGCGAGTGTCCCGCACCATACGCTTCAGCTTGATCATCGCGCTTGCGATCTTCGTCACCGCTTGCCAGCAAGCGCCAGCAGCAGGGCCAACACAACCTGCTGCCGCGGCACCCCCGGCCGCTGCGACCACCGCTCCGGCGGCGAGCCCGGCGGCGAGCCCGGCCGCCGCAAAGCCAGCGGCCTCGCCCGCCGCATCACCATCTCCCAGCCCGGGCGTGTCGCTGTCTCCCAGCCCGGGCGCGTCGCCCTCTCCAGCCGCCTTTGCGTCACCCTCGCCCTCACCAGCGGCTCAGGCTGCGCCCGCGGTCGGGGTTGCTAGCGGACCAACCCCGACCGCGGTCAGCGGCCCGGCCGCGTCGCTCAAGGTCTCCTACAGCAATCCCATCGCCACGAATTTGCCCGAGTGGATGGCCCTCGAAACGGGCGCATTCGCGGAGCGCGGTCTCACCGTCGAGGAGACGAACATCGCCAGCGCGAACGGGATCCCTGGCTTGCTGAGTGGCGATACCCAGATTGCGCACCTGGGCGGGTCGGAGGCGATCAGCGCCGTTTCGGGCGGCGCGGATCTCGTGATTATCGGGGTGACCGGTCCCGTGTACCCCTTCGTGTTCATGGCACAACCGTCGATCGCCAGTGTCGACCAGCTCAAAGGCAAGAAGGTCGGTGTGTCCAACGCGGGATCCTCATCCGATATCGCCACGCGGGTCATGCTGCGCAAAGTCGGCCTCGCTCCAGACCATGACGTCACGATCGTATCGGTCGGCTCCCTCCAGAACCGCACGGCGGCGCTGCTGTCAGGCGCCATCGACGGCGGCCTTGCCCAGCCTCCCGAGCAGCTCGCGCTGCAGGACCAGGGGCTCCACATCATTTACGACCTCGGCTCCCAGCACCTGCCGGCCGCCACTGACACGGTCGTCGTCCAGCGCAGCTGGCTGAACGCAAACCGCGCCGTCGCTCAGCGCTATATCGATGCGCTGGTGGTCGGGGCCTCCCGCGCACACCAGGACCGCGCCACTACGCTGACCGTGCTTGGCAAATACCTGAAGAGCGATGACCAGCGTGCGCTCGAAGCGACGTACGACTACTTTATCAACAACATCATTCCCGTCTATCCGATGCCCGTCCCCGAGCAGTTCGCGGACGCGATCGAGCAGCTCTCAGCCGCCAATGACAAGATCAAAGGCTTCGATCCCTCGACGATCATCGATGCGTCGCTAGTCCAGAGCGCAATGGACCGTCGCCTGGCTGCTCCCTGATCAACCAGGCGCGGCGCGCCAGGCGATGGTGACGGTGGTGCCAACGCCGGGCTGACTCCGCAGCCGCAGCTCCGCTCCGATCGACCGCGCTCGCTCCTGCATGATTCCGAGCCCGAGCCGCCCTTGGGCCACACGACTCCGCACGAACCCCCGCCCATCATCGCGCAGCCGGACGTCGAGTCCCCGCGTGTGCCAGCGCACGTGAATTTCCACGTGCGCTGCCTCCGCGTGCTTGCTCGTATTATTCAAGGCCTCCTGCGCAACCCGGTACAGCGCGATCTGTACTTCAGGCGGCAGAAGAATCGGCTGACCCTGTGTTCGCACGGTTGCCTGCAGATTGGACCTGCTCGCGATTGCTTCCCCTAATTGGGTCAGCAGCTGCACAAACGGCGCTTCCGTGAGCGCAGCCGGCCGAAGCTCGAGCAATAGCGTCCGCATTTCGGCAAGCGCGCCACGCGTCAACCGCCGCAAATCCTCCAGTCGCTGACGACCGTCCACCGGGTTCCTCTCCCAGAGCCGAGGCAAAACCTCCGCGATGAGACTTGCCGAGAACAGCGTCTGTGTCACCGCGTCGTGCAGCTCGCGCGCAAGTCGCTGCCGCTCTTCGGCCGTCGCGGCCTGTTGCGCACGCTCGAACAACCGCGCATTCTGAATCGCTAACCCCGCGCGCTGGGCGAGCGCTTGAACCAGTCGTCTGTCCTCTACGGTCGGACTGTGCTGGCTGCAAAAGGCCACGCCAAACAAGCCGAACAGCTGGCCCGACTCGACGATGGGGGCCAGAATCGCGGACTGAATCTTTTCGCGCTCCACGAGCTCCCGCATCGCCGACGGAAGCCGTGGATCGTTGGCTGGATCCAGCACGATCAGATCCGAGCGCATGACCTCGACAACGAAGCCGTCCCTCTCTGGAGTCACCTCTTGCGCGAGCGACTCGGCTGCGTACCCGCGCGCTGCCGCGGTCACGAGTTTGCCCTGCTCCGCTTCCCATACCATCACGGACGTCTTGTCCGCCTGCAGAACGTCAATCGCGACCTCTGTCAGCGCGTTCAGCACGTCATCCAGCCGCAGCGACCGGTGCAGCACCTGGTCAGCGCGATACAACGCCTCCAGCTCGCGGCGACTCTGCTCGGACTCCGCGAAAAGCGTCGCATTCTCGATCGCCAGTGCAGCCCGGCGGGCCAACGCCAGCAACACCCGCTCTTCGTCGCCAACCAGTACGCGCTGCTCGCGATAATTCACGCCAAATACACCGAATACCTCACCGTTCACGACGATGGGCACGTGCAGCAATGACCGGATCCCTTCCGCCGCGGTGATCCGGTGCGCCACCCGTGGATCGCTCTGAGCATCTTCGACCGTCACCGGCTGACCGGTCAGCGCAACCAGCGTCGTCACACCTTCGCCCGGAGCGTGCGTCATCTCGGCCACAACCTCGGGTCGGAATCCCCGAGTCGCCCCGGGCACCAGGCGTTCGTGCGACTTGTCCCAGATCAGGACGGAGGTCATGTCGGCGTCCAGCACATCCGTCGCAACGTCCACCAACGCCTGCAACACGGCCTCGAGCCGCAACGAACGATACAGGGCTTCGTCTGCACGGTACAGCGCCTCCAGATCGCGCGTGCGTTGCACCGCCTGCGCGTGCAGGCGGGCATTCTCCATTGCAAGCGCCGTCTGATCCGCGAAGGCTTCCGCGAGCGCGACATCGTCCGCACTGTATTCCCGCGGCTCGCGGTAATACAGCGTAATAGCGCCCTGAATCTCACGGCCCCGTACGAGCAGCGGAACCGCCAGAATTGCCCGATAATGTCGCGCAACTTCGCGCACCCGCGGAAACCCGTTCGCCCTCACCCGTTCCTCGCCCGGATCCGCAATCCGCTCCAGCTCCAGAAAACCCACACGATCCAGGATCACGGGTTCGGATTCGCCGGCCACGGGCAGCGCTTCCAGCAGGTCGCGGACGCCAACCGGCTGCCGCCGCTCCACCGCGACTCCCGTGATAGCCGTGCCGACAGGCAGCCGCATCGGTATGATCTCCGCACTCAGCGCACGCGAGGCCCGCACCGTCAAAACACGTGGCCCTTCTGCTCCGGCCGTCAGTAGCAACACACTTTCGGCGTCGCTGTGCAGCAAGCGACTCGCCTGCGCGAGCACCTCGTCGAGGATTTCGTCGAGCGAGCGCGTTGAATTGACCACTCGCAACAGCTCGCGCACGCCTTCAGCAACATTCCGCCGCCGTTCGTTTTCCCGCATCCGCTGCTCGGCTTCACTGTGCAACCGGGCATTCTCGAGTGCGAGTGAAGTCTGCTGCGCAAACGACCCAGCAAGATCCACTTCCTCGTTAGAAAACGCACGCGGCTCCGCATAAAACAGCGTTATCGCGCCAAGCGTGCGCCCACGCGCCACGAGCGGAGTCGAGAGCACCGCACGAAACGACGTCGCCAGCCGGTGCACGCGTGGCTCCGGTAAACCGTGCTCCAGGTCCGGATCGGTGCGCGCACCCAGCCGCACGATTCTGGCATACGTGCCAAAATCCTCCAACTGCGTCTCGGAGGCACGGATTGACGTGTCCGGGACCAGTGCTTCCTGCAAGTCCCAACATACGAGCGGCCGCGCCTGCTGCACGGTCAGACCGCTGGTGGGAGAACCAACACGCACCTCCTGCGCGAGCTGTGCTGGCTCCAGCCCCATCGCCGCCCTGACATGCAGGATCGAGTCCTCTTCGTTTGCCCGCAAGTACACCGCGCCGGCGTCGTTACCCAGCAATTGACTGGACTGGGTGAGCACGTGCCGCAGAATCTCCTCCAGGTCCTGGTTGGAGTTGATAACTGCCAGCAGCTCCCGCAACGCCTCCGCCACACGTTGCCGACGCAGAATCTCCCGAAACCGCTGCTGCGCCTCTTCGCGCAATCGAGCATTCTCAATTGCCAGCGCACCCTGTTGGGCAAAAGCGACCGTCAGATCGATCAGCTCGTGCGTAATGCTCCGCTGCTCGCGATAGAAGAGCTCGAGCGCCCCGTACGTCTCGCCGTGGGCGCCAAGCGGGACGGCCACGAGGGTGCGGTACATCCGCGCAATTTCCAGATTCCGACTCCGCTGAGGACTATCGTTGATGGTAACGGGGCCCGGACGCGTCACCTCGAGGTAGTACTCGCGATCCTCCACTTGCTCGTCGATCGTCTTCGCGAAACCGCGTTCGAGCGTCGCTGGAAAATCGCAGACGACGACCGGTCGTTGCTTCGATACGGCCGTACCCACCACGGGATAGCCAACCAGCGCAGTCTCGGCGAGGGTGTGTCTGGGAACCCCGTGTGCAGCGTGCACGCGGAGCACAGTGGGATCGGCCGTATCGCGCAAATACACACTCGCGCCATCAGCTTGCAACACCCCCTGCGCCTTGGGCACGAGGTACGCGAGAATCTCTTCGAGCCCCTGGCTGGAGTTGACGACCGCGAGCAGGTCGCGCAGCCCTGTCGCGCTCGCCTCGTCGAAGAGTCCCATGCAGGGTCAGCTTACGGCCTGCGACGCTCCCCAGGCGAACGCATCGGTGCGGATTACAGGCCTGTTAAATTGCTCGGGCATGCGGTCGGGCAGTGTGTAAGCTGATTCGTGGAGGCCTGAGTGATCGAGCTTGGAAGCGTCACCGCGCCGTACGCACGCGCGCTGCCAAACCTCTGGGTTGGCCCATGAAGCGCAGGCTGAGCACGCTAGCGGCGGCCGGACTCGCGATCATAGTTCTCTCGGCTCCAGACCTGTGGCACGGTACGCATGCCACATACGCGGCCGACCTCACTCCGCTGCACACCGATGGCGCCGCCATCGAAGATGCGAATGGTCAGACCATCCGGCTGGCCGGAGTCAACTGGTTTGGGTTCGAGACGGATTCGTTTGCGCCGCACGGCTTGTGGGCGCGCAACTACGACGACATGCTCGCCGAGATTGCCGCGACCGGCTTCAACACGGTCCGCCTCCCCTACTCCAACCAGCTGTTCCAGGCGGGAAGCACGCCGCGCGGAATCGACTACCAGAAGAACCCGGACCTGGAAGGGCTGTCCGGGTTGGCACTCATGGACAAGATCGTCGATGCCGCGGGCAAGCATGGGTTACGAGTGATCCTCGATCGCCATCGGCCGAGCGCCAGCGGACAGTCGGAGCTGTGGTATACGCCAGACGTTCCGGAGTCTCAGTGGATCCAGGATTGGGTGATGCTCGCCCAGCATTACGCGGGGAATCCGACCGTGATCGGCGCGGATTTGCACAACGAACCGCATGGGTCGGCGACGTGGGGTGATGACAATCCGCGTACTGATTGGCGGCTGGCTGCCGAGCGGGCTGGTAACGCAATCCTCGCTGCCAACCCGGATTGGCTGATCCTGGTGGAGGGTATCGAGCACCTGGGCAATGACTGGTACTGGTGGGGCGGAAATCTGGAGGGTGCGCAGCAGTTTCCGGTGCGCTTGTCCCAAACAGACAAGCTGGTGTATTCGACGCACGATTATGGCCCTGGCGTGTACCACCAGCCCTGGTTCAGCGCGCCCGACTTTCCAGCCAATCTTCCGGCGCTCTGGGATCAGCATTGGGCCTACCTGGCACGCACGAGCGCGGCCCCCGTCCTGGTTGGAGAGTTCGGTGGACGATCCGTTGGCATGGATACGGACGGTGTGTGGCAACACACGTTGCTGACCTTCCTGCGTGACAACGGCCTGAGCTACGCCTACTGGTCGTGGAATCCTGACTCGGGCGACACCGGCGGAATCCTGCAAGACGACTGGACGACGCTCAACGCGCAAAAGCTCGCCATGTTGTCGCAATACGACGCATCCCCCCGAGCAACCGGTCGCAGCCTCGTCCGAGCCAGAGACCCAGCCACAGGCAGCACCCGCGCCCGAGGCGCAGGCTGCGCCCACACCGGCGGTCTCAGCGGGCGCGCCACAGCCTCCACCCGGAGCATTGATGGCACCTGGCGGACCCTTCGATCCGGACCTTCAGCACGCGCTGGCTGGTATCGGTAGCACCAGCGATCCGGACCCGGTCCACCGCCAGGCCCGCGAGCACGACGAGCAGCTGTATCTCCAGGAGTTCGGCAAACCGTGGCCGTACGCGGTCTACGTCACCACGACCGCGACGGGATCTTGAATCCCGCGGTCGCCGCGCCTGGCGTGACAGCGGCGCCCAGGGCTGCCGCAAGACGTGCCACGCCATCACCGCAAGTTGTCACCGGTACCGGCTACGTCCACTCGCCGATCGACGATTACTCTCGGTTGGCTTACTCCGAGATCCTGCCCCACGAAGAGGGCGCCACCTACAGCGCGTTCCTGCTGCGCGCGGTCGCATATTTCGCTCGGCACGGCGTCAGCCACATCGAACGCGTCATGACCGACAACGCGTGGGCCTACCGCTATGCGCTCGGCTCAGCCATTGACCACCTCGGTGCCAAGCAGGTCTTCATCCGTCCGCACTGCCCGTGGCAGAACGGCAAGGGTCGAACGCCTCAACCGCACGCTCCAAAGCGAATGGGCCTATCGAACCGTGTTCACTTCGAACCAGGAGCGTGCTGCGGCGCTTGCGCCCTGGCTCGAGCACTACAACAATCGACGCCGTCACTCCGCTCTGGGCGGCCGCACTCCGATCAGCCGACTGTCACCAACGTGACTGCCGAGTACATCTAGACCAGGTTCACGGGCGCCGATTACTGGCTCGACGTCGAGGTGCCGGTCCGCGTTCGGGGCCTCGTACCCGGCCAACTCGCGCGAGGCTTTCAGAAAATCCCGCTCGAGAGTGGTCAGCTCCTGGTCGTGCTCGCGCGGCCAGTCCAGCGTCTGGGCGAGTCGGACGCCGCGATAGAGTAGCCCCGCGTCGCGGCCCAGCCGTGCCCACTGCTGGGCAGTGGAGCCGAGCTGACGTCGCAGCCGCAGACCATCGCGGTCCTGGTTGAGCCACTCGTGCAGCCTTGGCCATTCGCGGAGGAGCGCCTCGTGCGCGACCTCGACCGAGCTGTACTGATTCGCCGCAACTGTACGCCGTTCTCGCGGTCTGGGAGCTCACGCCGGTATCGGGCGAAACCGGGCAGGGCGGCCTGATCGAGGATGTGGGTGCGAGCGAGGCTGATGGGCTCCCATGGCCGGAGGCGAAGCTGCGACTCTGGCCATCGCCACTATACGTGCGTATAGTGGCGGCGGGTGCGCGTGGCCCGCGGGCGATCCACTGAGCAGGCAGATGCGCAGGGTGTCGCAGAGCAGGTGCTGCCGCCGGAGGCGCTCCGAGCGCGCCGGGTGGCCCTTGGCTTGACCCAGGCCGGGCTGGCGGCCCGCCTAGGTGTCACGGCCAACACCCTGGCCCGCTGGGAACGCGGCGAGCTTCGTGCCGCTCATCCGCAGCAACTCGCGCGACGTCTGGCTCGCCTCGAGCGCCCGCCGGCCAGGCGGCCACGGCCGACGCCACGTGCCGGAGGTGCGCTGCGGCAACAGCACCTGCCGGCCGAGCTGGGTGCGCTGATCGGACGGGATCAGGAGGTCGCCGACGTTCAGCGCCGACTCGCCAGGTCACGGCTGCTGACCCTGGTGGGCGTGGGCGGCGTAGGCAAGACCCGCCTGGCCTATCGCGTCGCGAGTGAGGTCGCCTCACAGTACACGGACGGCGTGTGGCTGGTGGAACTCGGCAGCGTGGCCGATCCGACGCTCGTGGCGCACGCCGTCGCGGCCAGTCTCGGCATGCGAGAGGCCACGGATCGGCCGATGCTGGACGCGCTGGCCGACGTGCTGCGCAGTCGCCGTGCCCTCCTGCTGCTGGACAACTGCGAGCACGTGGTCACCACCTGCGCGGAGCTGGCCAGCCTCCTGCTGCGGAGTTGCCCGGGGTTGCGCATCCTGGCGACCAGCCGGCAGCCATTGGGCGTCGTGGGCGAAGCGCGTTGGCAGGTTCAACCGCTGGCCCTGCCGGGCAGCAGTGCTGTGCAGCTTTCGCAGATTGCCGAGTGCCCGGCGGTGCAGCTGTTCGTCGAGCGTGCCAGCAGCGCTCGCTGCACCTTCACCCTCACTGACCAGAACGCCCCAGGTGTGGTGGCAGTGTGTCGTCGGGTGGATGCGTTGCCGCTGGCTATCGAGCTCGCGGCTGCCCGCATCGCGGTCTTGACGATCGATGAGCTCCTGCAGCGGCTCGACGATCGGTTCGGACTGCTCACG
>JAFAPL010000540.1 GCA_019247135.1 Chloroflexota bacterium
TCCGCGTCGACCACCGCTCGCGGCCGCGCAACAACAACCTGCGCCGGCTGAGGAGCCACGGGGGCCACGGGCGCGGCGGCTTTTGCGCGAAGGTACGCCGAATAGCCACCCTCGAACACGTGCACGCCGCCATCAGCCACCTCGACGACCCTGGTCGCCAACCGGTCCACCAGATACCGATCGTGCGTCGCAAGCACCAGCGTGCCGGTGTAGTCCGAGAGCGTTTCCTCCAGGCGCTCGCGCGTGTTGACGTCCAGGTGATTCGTCGGCTCGTCCAGCAGCAGCAGGTTGTTTGGTCGCAACAGCAGCTTCGCCAGCGCCACCCGACTGCGCTCGCCACCCGACAGACCTGCGACCGCTTTGAACTGTGCCTCGCCACTGAACAGAAACCGGCCGAGCAGGTCCCGCACGGCTTGAATATCCCAGCTCGCTGGTGCCGCCTGGTACACCTCGTCGAAGACGGTGTTCGCGGGATCGAGATGCTCCGCCTGGTCCTGCGCGAAGTAAGCCGGGCGAACCCCGACGCCAAACGACGCGCTGCCGCGCGTCGGCCGGTCGCGGCCGGCGATCACCCGGAGCAGCGTCGACTTGCCCGCGCCGTTCGGTCCGATCAACGCGACGTGCTCGCCGCGCTCGATCGTCAGCGTCACATCCTGGAGGACCACGCGCGGACCGTACGCGCGCGTCACTTTCGACAGCGTCACGACCTCGCGTCCGCTCGGCGGGCACGCTGGGAAGGTGAAGCGCAGCATGCGCTCCTGTCGCGGAGCGCTCACGCGGGCCGCTTCTAGTCGCGCGAGCATCTTCTCGCGGCTTTTCGCCATGGTGGCGCGATTGCCTTCCTTGTACCGACGAATGTACGCCTCGACGCGCTCGATCTCCTCCTGCTGACGCTGCGCGATGTTCTCCAACTGTTCGTCGCGGAGTGCGCGCTCCACTCTGTATGCCGAGTAATTGCCGGCTGGAAACGATTCGATCTGTCCGTCGCGCAGCTCGAAGACGCGTTGGATGACAGCGTCGAGGAAGTAACGGTCGTGGCTGACAATCAACATCGTGGCTCGGCTCGCCTTCACATATCCCTCGAGCCACTCGGTTGCCGCGAGATCCAGATGGTTGGTCGGTTCGTCGAGCAGCAGAATGTCCGGCCGGCCGAGCAACAGGCGGGCGAGCGCAATACGCATTTGCCAGCCACCCGAAAACTCCTCCGTCCGCCGACTGCGATCCGCCTCGGAAAACCCGAGGCCAGCGAGCACCCGTCCGACTTCGGCCTCTATGGCGTAGCCGCCGCGGCGCTCGAACTCTTCCTGCAATTCCGCGTGCGTGTGGACGAGCTCTTCCAACCCGTCGTTGCCCGTGCGTGCCTCGATCCGTGCCTCCAGGCGCCGCAGCTCGTTTTCGATCTCGAGAAGATCGGCCACGGCGCTCAGCACCTCGTCGTGCAGTGACCGGCCAGGCTGCACGCCCGCGTCCTGCGGGAGGTAACCAACTGCCGCGCCAGCCGGGACCTGTACCCGCCCGTCGTCTGGCTCCTCCAGACCCGCGATGATCTTGAGCAGCGTTGATTTGCCGCCGCCGTTGGCGCCAAGCAAAGCCGCGCGCTCGCCGGATCGCAACGCCAGGGAGGCGCCGCGCAGGACGCGCTGCCCGCCGTAGTCCTTGATCACGTTGTCGACTCGCACCAGCATCGGGCCGCGCACATACTAGCGCCAGCCCATGCACTGCCTCGGCGTTGCTGCGGGTTGAACAACCTGGGAATGACCAGCGCCAGCCCGCGACAACATGCTTCGGCTTCCGTTGCCCAGTTCGCTGACTACTAGATACGCATCCAGTTAACTTGTGCAGAATGTGCGCGCATGGGCGGGTGCGGCACGCGCCACCTGACGTTGATTGGCTGTGTGTGGAGTTTGCCGAACACCCTCATCGGTCTCGGCTTCGCCCTACTCTCGCTCAGCGTCCCTCGTCCACGCGGAGGTCTTTTGATCGCCGAGAGCAACCGCGGCCTGGCGTACTTCTTCCTGAGCCGCAGGGGCTTTGGCGCGATTACGTTCGGCCGCGTCGTGATCAGCGCGGTCCCGCTAACCCC
>JAFAPL010000662.1 GCA_019247135.1 Chloroflexota bacterium
CTCGAGACCCCGATCCAAGCCGTGAGCAACGACGACCAACCACGAGAAGACCCGTTTTCGCACCTCAGGCAGCGGGCGAGCGAACGTGCAGACCGCACGGTGGAGCGCCTCCGAGCCGCCATTGCCGCCTTGCGGGCAGCGAATCAGAAGATTACGGCCGAGTCACTCAAACAGATGACGCGTCAGTTGGAGCCGGGCTTCGCTGGATTGAGCTTCCAGGTGATTCGACGGAATCCGCGCGCGTACGAGCTCTACCAGCAGGCGGCCGACGCGTTTACACGGTCATCGACAGCGGACGAAGTGCGCCGCAAGCGGCGGCGTGCTCGAAGAGTGACTCGCCGGGCGCCGCATGCTGCCTACGATCCGCTGCAGCGCCTCGACAAACGCGACCTGGTGCGGCGGATCCGAACGCTGGAAGAGGAACTGGAGGCAGAGCACCGACGTCGAGGTGCGCTGGCCTACGACCAGCAGGCTTTGCTTGCGCGGCTGCTCCGCCTCGAGACGGAGATCATCCTCCTCGATGCCGACCGATCCCACCCAGGATGATCAAGGACAGACGCGCCCCGGTCGTACGAGCGGCATGATCATCGTCATCAACGGCCCGTTCGGGGTCGGCAAGAGCGTCACCGCGCATCTCCTGGTCGGACGCCTGGCAGGCGCCATCGTATACGACCCGGAAATCATCGGTTTCATCCTTCGCCGGGTTGGACGGCCACTGATAAAGGTCGCTGACTACCAGGACCTCGCGTTGTGGCGTCGCCTGACGATCGTAGGAGCATGGGCGCTGCGTCGGCCACGGCGCACACTCGTCATTCCCATGGCAATCTGGCGGCGCGATTACTTCGCGCACTTTGTTGGTGGTCTGCGCCGCGTCGACCCCGACGTCCACAGGTTCCGGCTGACTGCTACCGAGGAGACCTTGCGACAACGAATCCTCGCGAGCAGTGATCAAGCGGCGCGCTCGTGGCGGCTGGATCACATCAAGACTGGCCTCGCGGCCGCCGCCGATCCTGCGTTTGGCACAGAGGTTCGCACGGAAGGGCGCACGCCCGCCGAGGTCGTCGACACCGTGCTCCACATCCTGGAACAGCTAAAACCCGCGACCTCGCAGCCGACGGCAACTCGCAGGCGCGACGCTTCTGACACTTAATCTGCGGGCATGCGCGGCAGCGGCATCGCCGTCCGTCCGGCCGGGCGCTCCATAGTGCGAGAATCGCTTGCCATGCACGTATGTGATTGACAAACGCTCAAGTGAGATCAAACTGAACGAGCGCGTACCCTCCACCAACAAACATATGTTCGCCATCCTTGGGAAGGCCGCCGGCGTGCCAGAAGCGCTGAGGTTGGCTACGGATGGATCAGCCGCCGAGGTTCAGCCGTCGGTGCGCAACGATGGTGACATGCACTGTCGATGAGCCGCCGCGCACGTCGTCGGCCCAGAACTTGATCGCAGCCCGTGCGCGGCCCAGCACCTCCTCGAGACTCACGCCGAGGATGAGCAGCCCCGGAAGCGCGGGGACAGTCACCAGGAACTGATCGGCTGCGACCTGTTCAAGTTCGACGTCGTACGTATCCATGTGAGGCTGCCCCCTTTGCCGAACTGCTCAGACCGTCGCCATCCTGTGAAGCCGCCTGAGCATATGTCCACGCCGGTGGCTCACAACCCGTACGAGAGAACGGTTCAGAGGCCCTGACCAATGACTCTGACGAAGGACACCACATGCCTGGTTGCGCCCTGCGTGCGACAAGCCGGCTTGACGCTAGACCCTACGCGCGCGTCGCCGTGAGCTGGCCTGATATGTCCGCACGCGCCCAGGGTCAAGTCACTCAGCAACATCTCGCCGGCAAAGCCGGGGAAAATCGGGATTTTGGGCCAGTGGGCTTTCGGTGACTGGGGAGTGGATGTTATGTTGGCTTACGTGTCCAGTCGCGACAGTGAGACGTTGACTCCAGCACAAGTCGCCGAGGAACTGGGCGTCGACGAGAAAACCGTCCGGAACTGGATACATGCTGGCCTCGTGGCTTCTGACCGCACACCTGCCGGGCGCTATCGATTGGCGCCGAGTGTTGTGCCGGCGCTGAAGCAGCTCGGCGAGCAGATCCCGCTCAACCTCGTTGCCATGCGAGAACACTTGCGAGCCACCGGCCAGGGCGTGGTCGGCACGAAGCCAGCGCCGCGGACGAAGAAGGAGGCACGAAGCCGCTAGAAGTCTGGTGATCCGAAGACGGGGTTCAAGTACCCCAGACACAGAAACACCCGCGCGCCGAACCTTGGCCGGGGATGCGCAGCGGGTGCTCTCGAGGTGATTTGCTGATGCTCAGGATACACCATCGCCGCTGCTTGCACACTGTCACGGTCGGGCAATGACCCAGGTGAACGCCCGCCCCGACGTGAATAAGGCCGAGCCCGTCACAAGATGTGCGTCCGAATCCCGCAGACGCGCTCGATGACTGAACGACTGTGTAGCGTGGCTGGCGCGGACGAACCCTTGCGCCGCGCGCGTAGTTATCCGGCGATCAAGACACTGGCAATACGGCGCACTGCGTGAGTTCACGCCTGTCCGCGCCGCAGAAATGGCACACAGGCGCGCTATACGACGCCATCTGGGAGTTCGACTTGCCGCCGATTGTTCTTACCGAGGGCAAACGCGCGGGGCGCGTCGACACGCATGGCCAGCCTGTGCTCGAGGTAAGTGAAACGGCGCAGCGACTGGTGCTCATGGCGATGGCGAAACACACCAACCCAACGCGCGATCGTGGGCGCTACCGCTGCTGCCCAACTGTGGACAGGCTGGCGACGCTCACTGGCGTGCTCGCGCGTCAAGTCCAACTCGTTCTGAAGACGCAAAAAGATCTCGGCTACATCACCGAGGAGAGGCAGGGCATGCGAGCTGGCCGCAACCGCCCAGCTCGGCCGAGCTGGTGGGAATTACATCCGGATCGTTGGCCGCGACGAACGCTGGACGGTCGCGAAGCCGGCTTCGCGACCAATGGGGATTTAGTGATGGTCGCGAAGCCGGCCACCGATGGTCACGAAGCCGGCCACGTCACCAATGGATGGTCGCGAAGCCGGCCACTTGAAAACGTCGATGGGCGCGAAGCCGGCTTCACCCTAACCCGGAACTCCGGAACCCGGAATACCGGAGCTAAACCCATCGACGAACCCGCGCGCGCTGCGGCACGCGCCGAACTAGCAGAGGATGCATCCACTCCCGATTCACACGCTGAGATGCTTGTTGACCCTGAGCCACGACAGGTCGCCCTTCCTCTAACAGGTGCCGTCGGTCTGCCCGCCGGAGCCGGCGTGGCATTACCGAGCAACTCGCCAGAAACACTGCTCGAAGCGGGCCGCCAGCTGTGGCGAGCCGTGCGCGACCCGTTGCTGCGGGGGGACGTGAACGTGCCTCCCGTGCTCGTCGCCCGGCTGAGAAATACCGGTACCGCCAGCTTCGATGCCGTTACTGGAGTCCTCGTGCTAGAGGGTGCGCTGCTTCCTGAGGATCTCGAGGAGCCACTTATTTT
>JAFAPL010000848.1 GCA_019247135.1 Chloroflexota bacterium
ACTGACCAGAACGCCCCAGGTGTGGTGGCAGTGTGTCGTCGGGTGGATGCGTTGCCGCTGGCTATCGAGCTCGCGGCTGCCCGCATCGCGGTCTTGACGATCGATGAGCTCCTGCAGCGGCTCGACGATCGGTTCGGACTGCTCACGGGCGGCCCGCGAACGGCGCCGGCCCGACAGCAGGCGCTGCGGGCGACCCTCGATTGGAGCTGGGAATTGTTGTCCGCCCAAGAGCAGCTTCTCCTGCGGCGCCTGGCGGTCTTCGCCGGTGGGTGGGCGCTCGAGGCCGCCTCGATGGTGTGCGGTGACGACCAGTTGCGGCGAGACGAGGTGGCCGCGGTCTCGTGGAGGCTGGTCGCGAGCTCGATGGTCGTGGCGGAGGAGCGCGCGGGCGCGATGCGGTATCGGCTCCTAGAAACCGTGCGCACCTACGCCTGGGAGCAGCTCGAGGCGGCGGGCGAAGCCGAGGTGGTGCGGGCACGCCATCGCGCGTGGTGCCTGGCGCTGATCAGCAGCAGTCGTGGCGCCGAGTGGGCCAGGGCCATCGAGCTGGAGCTGAGCAATGTGCGCGCGGCGCTCGATTGGAGCGAAACGGAGGAAGGCGCCGGCGAGGCGGGGCTGCAGCTGGCCACCGGCTTGCGCGGCCTGTGGGTGCGCGGGCGCCGGCGGGAGGGCCGCGACCGTGTGGTGCAGCTTCTCCAACGATCGACCGCGTCGGTCTCGCGCGTCCGGGCCCGTGCCCTGGCGCTGGCTGGCCACCTCAGTAGCATCCTTGGAGACGACGCGGCGGCAGAGACGTTCGTCAACCAGAGCCTGGACCTGTGGCGGCGACTCGGGGACCCGCATGGGCTGGCCGACGCGCTGTGCGACGCCGGCAGCGGCGCCCACCTGCGGGGTGACCACGTCGCCGCCGCCCGCCTGATACGCGAGAGCCTGACGCTGGCCGAAACGGTGGGCAACACCTACCGCCAGTGCCAGGGGCTGATGCTGCTGGGCGCCGTGCTCCGTTCGCTTGGGGGGCACGACGAGGCGGCCGCCACTTTCGCGGCGGGGTTGGCGGTGGCCCGTGCACACGATCACGCGGAAAGCACCGCGTTCCTACTGCTGGAGTCGGCGAATCTGGCCCTGCTGCGGGATGACCCGGTGCACGCGGCGGCGCTGTTGAAGGACAGCCTGATCTACTGGCGCCGGTTCGACAGCGCCCATGGCCTCGCCCGTAGCATCGAGGCCCTGGGGCGCGCCGCCTGCGCGTCCGGCCAGGCGACGCGAGCCGCGCGCTTGTTGGGTGCCGCGGAGGTCACCCGCGAACAGCTGGGGGTCACATTGCGTCCGGACGATCCGGTGGAGCACCAGCGCGCCGTGGCTGCCGCCCGCGGGCGGCTCGGCGAGAAGCGCTTCGCCGCGGCGTGGAGTGCAGGCAGAGCCATGTCGTTGGCGCAAGCCGTTACGTACGCCGTGGTGGCCCAAGAGCCCCGCGGTTCACGCAAGCTCGCCCACCCCGGCCGAGCGGCCGGTGCCGAAGCGCTCACCACGCGCGAGCGGGACGTTATCCGCTTGGTCGCCCACGGGCTCGGCAACCGCCAGATCGCCGAGCGGCTCATCGTCAGCGAGCGCACCGTCGCCGCGCACATCGAGCACGTCCTCAACAAACTTGGCGTCAGCTCGAGGACGCAGATCGCCCTGTGGGCGGCGGCTAGCGGCCAGCTCGGGCCTAAACGCAGCTGAGTCCCGCCCAGCGGGACGGCACGTCGCGGCCAAAAGTGGCAGCCTTGCCGATACGGCGGGCCGCGGCCTGCGCGTAGGGTGGTCAGCATCTGGCAGGAGGGGATGCTCTGGATGATGACGCTCCGTGCGCGCACACCGGCAGCCGCGGCACTGGTGCACACAAGCGTTGGCTGATGCGGCGTGCTGCTGGCGCTCGCCAGCCTGGCCCGCGTCGCCGACGCCGCCATGGTCCACGTCGTGTTCGAGCCTGACACGGGTGGGCGAGGAGCGCGACACCGCGCGTGTCGCCTCTGGGGACTACACCTGTGCTCGCTGTGCTCGCTGTGCTCGCTGTGCGGAGAACATCACGCCCGCCATCCTGAGCCGAACGCGCCCGCACCGCGGTTCGCACACTCGCGCCCACGAGGCGCAAAGGAGATCAAGCCATGCTATGGCTTCGGTTATTGCTCGTGTCCGCACTCGTCGCGACCACGCTGCTCGCTCCGCTGGAAGCCGCACAGGCCTGGGCTGGTCCGAAGATCTCGGTGCTCGTCACTGGCCTGCACAATCCGCGCGGGCTTAAGTTCGGACCCGACCGCGAGCTATTCGTGGCTGAAGCGGGCCTGGGAGGCGACCAGTCCAGCATCGGCCTCTGCCCGCAGGTCCCAGGACCGATTGGTCCGTACACCGGCGGGTTCACGTCCCGCGTGTCCAGCATCGACGAGCGCGGTCGTCGCACAACGGTCGTCGACCATCTCCCGTCGGCCATCAACGCGGTGCACGACGTGCTTGGGGCCATGGACGTCGCGTTTGTTGGCGATCGGCTGTACGTGCTGATCGCCGGCGCCGGCTGTTCGCACGGACTGCCAGGCACCAGCAACGGCATCGTCCGCGTCAATCGCACTGGGACGACCAGCTTGATCGCCGACCTGAGCGCCTTCTGGCACACCCATCCGGCCAGCAATCCGGTCCCGTCGGCCGACGATTTCGAGCCGGACGGTTCCCCGTACAGCTTCGTGTGGCTGGACGGGAGTTTCTACGTCACCGAGCCGAACTCCAGTCAGGTGGACCGCGTCAGCCTGTCGGGCCGCGCCGAGCGCATCATCGATATGTCCAATCTGCACGGGAACACCTGGGTGGGTCCGACGTCGATCACCGCGCGTGGCGACAACCTGTACCTGGGCAACCTCACGCCGTTCTTCCCGCTGGTCCAAGGCGCAGCGAATGTCTTCCGCCTGACACCCCGTGGCGAGTTGAGCACGGTCGCCTCCGGCCTGACCGCGGTGCTCGGCGTCGCCTTCGACCGCAACGGTCGCCTGTACGCGCTCGAAACCAGCGCCACCGGGGGGCCGGGACCTGGGCTGGTGCCGAATACCGGCCGCGTGGTGCGGGTCTCACGCTCTGGTGGCCTGATCCCCGTCGTCACCGGTCTGGACTTTCCCTCGGCGATGACGTTTGGGCCCGACGGCAACCTGTACATCTCCAACCACGGCTTCGGCCCGCAGGGCACCACCGGTGGTCAGGTGCTGAAGGTGGCGCTCGACGACGATCGAGGCGACGACTGACTGAGGCAGCAAGACCTCCTCGAGCTCCTGCGCGCCTACGCGCCCGCGCAACCTTGCGCGGGTTCGCCATCGGTACCGAGCGCGCTCGTCGACATCCTCGGCGACGCGCTCCTCAAGCTGGCCGGCGGCGGTCACGCCGGCAACAAGCCCAGCTGCTGCAGCAGGCGCACGCGGTCCGCTTCCTGCCACAGTTCGGTCAGGCGACCGCCGTACAGCCGCCACAAGTAGATGGCCGTGAACTCGAAGGCCTGACCGGTCGCCGCGTGGCCGCGCAGGAAGCCACCCGTGTCGGTGCCGCGGTACGTAACGCGGGCAACGACCATGTCCCGCTCGGCGCCAATCACGTCCTCGACCATGGCTCGGAGGTCTCCAGATGTGTCCAGCAACGCCAGGACGCTCTGCTTGTACGCCGCGCCACCCTTGACCTCGCCGAGCACGGCGCTGTGCAGCACGAAGTCCGGCGCGACCAGCTCGTCCAGCACCTCGAAGTGCCGCTCATTGATGACCTCGTCGAATACGCGTCGGACGGTGGTCTTGTTGTCAGCGCTTGACATCGACCCTCCCTAGTGTTTGTAGCGTGTTGACGGCACTCCGCCACCGGCACTCGTGTCTCCCAGCCGCACGAGCGCACAGGCCAAGATTTTTGCGGATGTGCATCGGGCGGTGGACATGACCGACTTTTGTACGATCACCGACGTGCTCCCCGGCGAGCATCCATGAGCAGAGCCCCTACCCAGGCGGCCTTCGTGCGCCTGTTTGCCGACGCGGCCGGTGAGTCGCACTTCGAAGACGTGCGCGCCGAGCTGGCGCCGGCCGACTTCGCCCCGCCCGCTCCGCCACTGCTCCTTTCGCCGGCGATGCGGGCCGAGGGGCTGGTGTTCCTCGCGGCGCCGGAGGGCTGGTATGGCGAGTGGCACCCGGCGCCGCGTCGGCAGGTGTTCGCTTTTCTCTCAGGCGAGATCGAGGTCGAAGCGAGCGACGGGCAACGGCGACGTTTCGTGCCCGGCGCGTGTCTGCTCATGGAGGACACCGTCGGGCGGGGCCACGCCACCCGCAACGTGGGCGCCGGGGTGGTGCTGATGTTGGTCACACAACTCTCTGTGTGACGGCCGTCCATGAGCTCTTCGCTCCGTGCAAGGAGTGTGAACGTGTTCGCATCCATCGCCAAGTTTCGCTTCACTCGACCACTCACGACTGCCGACTTCGAGGCAAATGAGCGCGTGCTCGTCCCCTTGCTGAAGAGCCAGCCGGGGTACCAGGGCTATGTGGAGGTCGAGGCTGGGGAGCGCGAATCCATCTCAATCACGCTGTGGGCCAGCCAGTCCGACGCCGAGCACGGGCTTGTGGCCATTCGGTCTCAGCTGCTGGATCTGATCGGCTCAGCGCTCGACGGCCCGCCCGAGCGTTCATTTGGCGAGGTTCGCTACGTTGACTGGCCGGCAAACAACGCACGAATCTGAGGGCAGCTTAGGGTTTTAGCCTGCCGGGTGCTCCGCGGCGGAGCGGGGTTATTCCAACCCGCGCCAGCACCTCGGCCAAGCTTGCCGTGTTCTGCTGTGGTGTCGAGATCAAAGAAGGGCTGGCATGGGCTGCCGGGCGAGGAACGGAACCATCGCGTCGCCGACGCCGCGCGGGTCCTTGTCTTGGAGCGCGTGGTTCGCACCCGCGAGCACGAAAACCTCGGTCTGCGGCAGCCACTCCGCACCCGCTCCTGCGCCTCGCCCCAGCCGGGCCAGATCGAAGCACTCTCGGAACCGAAGACGCCGAGCACGGCCTGGCTGATCCGCCGGGCGTCCTCGCGAGTGAAGAACCACTCCTGCAGCGACGGTCCTTCGACGGCGAAGAAGCTGTCGGCATCGGCCACCATCTGGTCGTACCCACCCGATGGCGCCACCGGAGGAATGGCCAACGACGTGGGCGCGCTCGATGCCGAGGTGGCGGAGCACCGCCAGACAATCGGCGGCCTGCTGGGCGATGCTGAACGGCGCCGCTACGCGCGACGAGCCAGCGTAGCCGCGCCGGTGGTAGTGCACCAGGCGGGAGTGTGACGTCAGCGCTGGCTCCGCGCAGGGTGGTGCGTACGCCTCCGCGAGAAGCACCGTCTTGGCGCCATGCGAGGTCCATCGGGACCATTGAGGAGACCGGGGTTTTCAGCCCGACAGTCGCTGATTGGGACCAACCAGGACATCGAAGAGCGGAAGCTGAGCAAGCTGACGGGCGGGGCCGCCGATGCCGCCGCCGAGGTCGAGGACGCACTCGGAGCCCCTGTGGCTACTTCCAGCTGCCACTGGCGCAGATAATTGTGTACGGCATCTGGCCGACGACTAAATGCGTTGCAGTCAACGAGGTCCGCTTGAACTCGGCGCATAGGCTCCCGCGACACAGACCATTGCAGTCGACGACATTATTCGCTGCGGTGAGGTGCGCCCGCGACACGGAAGGTTGCAGTGGGGAGCCGGGCGCCTGTCTGATCGCGGCGTCGCGCGCGTGGTCCAGCGTTGGGCCGAGCGGGCCGGCCTCGACCCTGCGCGGTTCGCCGGCCAGAGTCTGCGGGCAGGGCTGACGACCCCGGCTGCCGCTGGGGGCCAGCCGGCGGGGATGCCCACCGACGCCATCGCCGACGTAGTCACT
>JAFAPL010000862.1 GCA_019247135.1 Chloroflexota bacterium
TCGCGACACGTGCTGCACTGCAGCACCGCGCTGCGCACCGCGTTCTGCAGCGCCGCCCACGCCGGCCACTCGGCCGCGCCTTTGCGGGCCGCCGCTTCGGCGCGCGCCAGCGTGCTGAGCCGCGTCGCCGCGCGGCTCAGCACGAGCGCGAGCACCTGCGCCGCTTGATCCGGCGCCTGCCCTTCAACCAGGCCGGCCAGGTAGGCGTCGACCTGCGCCTGCCGCTCGGCCTCGCTCGCGCTCGGCGGCAGCGTCACACGCCCGCGTCCCGAGCGCGTGGCGCGTTGCGCAGCCACGTCTCGCCCGCCTCGGTGATGCTCAGCACGCGCTCGTCGCCGGCCGTCCGCGCCGCCACCAACCCGTCCCACTGCAGATCCTCCAACGCTTCGGGTCGATAGCGCAGCCGCTCCACCGGGCTCAGCATCGCGATCAGGTCGCCCTCCGGCAAGTGGTGCCAGCGTGCCAGCTTTTCCAGCAGTGCTCGCTGCACCGCGGGGTCGTACATCTGACCTGGCACCGCCGCGCAGTATACGGACGCAGCTAGCGCATGGGTGGCCCTCCGTTCGCTCCGCTTAGCCGCTTCGCTCCGCTCAGCACCGGCCGCACGTCCTTGCTTTCTTTGCGGCTCAAGTACAGGCCTACCCCGAGCAGGCTCGCACACTTCTTCATCGCATCCGTGGCTGCTCCTTTCAGGTCGAAGCCGATGTCCAGCGGCGCACCCGTACTGCGCGACCGCTTCAGCTTCTGTGAACCAAACTGCTGCCGCACGACCGTCCGCCCGTCGATCTCCGCCACCAGCTCACCCAGCGCCCACGCTTCGTCGGCTTCGCCGTGGATGTCGTGCCGCAGGATCCGAAAACTCCAGCCCGATACCCCGAGCACCTCGTTCAACCGCCGCACCACCTGCTCGCCCGACACGTAGCGCAGCTCCACCCCGCCACGCACGTCAGTGAACGTGACGTCAAACGGCGCCGCCAGCCGTGCACCGGTGTTGGCCGCCGCGGGTGTATGGTGATCGAACATTAGTTCTATGATACACTCAGCCGGGTGGCCGAGCAAGATTTTTCGAAGATGCCGCTGACGCTGATCGGCGCGGGCGCGATCGGCGGCACGGTCGCCGCTTACCTCGTCCGCGGTGGCGAGTCGATCACGCTGGTTGACGCCGATCGCGAGCATGTGCGGGCGATGCGCGAGCGCGGGCTGACCATCCGCGGCTTCGAGGACACTTTCACTGTTCCAGTCACGGCGATCACGCCAGACGAACTGCCCGATCGACTCTCTACGGTGCTGCTGGCGGTCAAAGCACCGGCCACCGAAAGCGTTGTGCGCTCCTTCGCCGACCGTCTGGCGCCAGACGGCTGTGTCGTCTCCTTACAGAACGGCCTCAACGAGCTGGCCATCGCAAAGCTCGTCGGTGAACGACGCACGGTCGGCGCCTTCATCAATTTCTCGGCCGACTATCTCGAGCCGGGCTTGATCCACTTCGCCGGACGGGGCGCGTTCTACATCGGTGAGCTGGATGGGGTGCGCAGCCCACGCATCGAGCACCTCCAGCGCGTGCTCTCGCACTGGGGCAACGTCCAGATCACCAACAACATCTGGGGCTTTCTGTGGGGCAAGCAGGCGTACGGCGCCATGCTGTTCGCCACCGCGCTCACCAACGACTCCATGGCGGACGCGATCAACGGCCATCGGCGAGTGGTCGTGGCGCTCGCCCGCGAGGTCGTGCGGGTCGCGCAGGCGCAGGGCATTCGCCCGCTCGGGTTCGACGGCTTCGAGCCCGACGTCGTCGGCTCGGGCGATCAGTCGGCCATCGATGCATCACTCGATCGGCTGATCGCGCTGCGGCGAGGCGACCAGAAGACGCATAGCGGCGTGTGGCGCGACCTGGCGGTAAGGAAGCGCAGGACTGAGGTCGAGCCGCACTTTCGCCCGATCATCGCCGAGGCGGAGCGACGCGGCATCGACGTGCCGCTGCTGCGGCGGATGGTAGACATGATCCACGAGGTCGAAGACGGTCGGCGGCAGTTCAGTCCAGCCAACCTGGACGAGCTCGAGCAGGCAGGCGCCGCGGCCGGAGCCCGGTAATCCGCATGCCCTCGCTGTTCGACCGCCTGAATGCCGATCTGAAAGAAGCAATGCGCGCTGGACAGACCACCCGACGCGACGAGATCCGCGGGCTCATCGCCATGCTCAAGGCTGAACGCCAGGCCAAGCTGACGCGTACGCTCCAGAAGCACGGCCTGCTGCCGCAGGGTGACGTTGAGCTCACGCCGGAGCAGCAGGCCCAGGCCAATCAGCTGCGCGAGCGTACGGATTTGACTGACGAGGAGCAGCAAGCTGTCCTGCTGCAGCGCGTCAAGCAGCATCGCCAGTCCATCGAAGGATTTCTCAAAGGCAAGCGGCAGGACCTCGTCGACATCGAGGAGGCGCAGCTGGCGGTGGATCAGGCGTATCTGCCGCAGCAGCTCGACGAGGCAGCCATCGAAGAGGCGGTGCAAAGCGCGATTCAGGAGAGCGGAGCCCAGGGTCCGCGGGATCAGGGCAAAGTGATGGGTCTGCTCACGGGGCGGCTGCGGGGCCGCGCCGATATGCGCGCCGTCGCCGCGCGCGTGCAGAGTATTCTCAGCCAGAAGCAAGCCGGAGTCCACTAGGCCTCCTGGCTCTCGGACCTGCCGCGTCAACAGCGACGGCTCCAACCAACGGAGGTACAGCTGTGAAGATCACCGAGGTGGAGGCGATCGTCCTCCGCCAGCCGTCGCTGGATGAAGGGATCGCCGACGGCAGCCAGGACGACCTGGTTCTGAGGGTGCATACGGATGCCGGCATCGTCGGCGTCGGGGAAGTGGATTCCGCGCCCGAGGTTGCCCGCGCGGTCATCGAAGCTCCGGCCTCGCACGCCATCGCGAGCGGACTCCGGCACGTCCTCATCGGTGAGGATCCACTCGAGGTGGAGCGCTTGTGGGACAAGATGTACCGAGCGGCGATCTACTACGGTCGACGCGGCGTTGTCCTGCACGCGCTCAGCGGTATCGACATCGCCCTGTGGGACATCAAAGGCAAAGCGCTGGGCAAGCCCGTATCGGAGCTTATCGGCGGAGCCAGGCGCGATCGCGTTCGCGCGTACGCGTCGACTCTGATGCCGGACACCGAAGCGGAGACCGAGCGCAAAGTGAGCGGCCTGATCGAGCGTTACGGTTTCACGGCGGTCAAACTCGGGTGGGGCCCCCAGGGTCAGGATTGGCAGCACGACGTTCGCCTCGCGCGCGCCGCGCGACGAGCCGCGGGTGATGCCGTCGACGTTCTCATAGACGCTGGACTCGGCTACGGCGCCGACGTCGAGACGGCGACTCGCGTTGCGCGCGAATACGAACAACTGCGTATCTTCTGGTTGGAGGAGCCGTTTCTTCCAGACGAACTGGAGGCCTATGCCGCGCTTGCGGATGGCGTGGACATCCGCATCGCGGCGGGTGAACAGGACACGACGGTGGCTGGATTTCGCGAGCTCGTGGAGCGCGGACATGTGGATGTCTGTCAACCGGACGTGACTCGCTGTGGCGGCATCACGGAGATTCTCCGCATCGCCGACTATGCTCGTCAGCAGGGCAAAGCGTGCGTGCCGCACGCGTGGAAGAGCGGCATCATCAAGGCCGCCTCACTTCACGTCAACGCCGTGCTGCCGGAGGCGTGGTTCCAGGAGTATTGTGTCGCGGAGACACCGCTCAACATGGAATTGACGCGGCAAAGTTTTGCGCTGCGCGACGGATACGTGGATGTACCCACCGCGCCTGGACTCGGCGTCGATCTGGACTCGCAAGTGCTCGAGCGCTATTCCGTCGGTCCGAAACCACTGGCCGTCACCGCGTGAGCCCGTTGCAAGCAGGCGTGTGCCGCGTCGATATCACACCGCCTCTCGGTCTGCCACTTCGCACATGGGCGGCGCGCACTGGCCGTGCGCGTGCCGCGCGCGAGCCACTCGTCGCCCAGGCGCTCGTGCTCGACGATGGACAGGGCGGACAGGCCGCGATCGTCGCCACGGATATGGTGCATCTCGGTCGTGGACTGACCGACGAGGTTCGCTCGCGCGTCCAGAACCAGACCGGACTTCCACCTCGCGCGGTCCTGCTGAATGCCTCACATACGCACAGTGCTCCACCGCTCACACTCGGCGGCGGCATCAGCTGGACGCCGCACGACCCGGAGTATGAGCGCTACGCGGCCATCCTCCCGGAGTTGATCGCTGGCGCGGTGTATGGCGCGTATCACGCGCTCCGGCCCGCGCGTGTGGGCTCGGCAAGCGGCCGTGCTCCAGGAATTTCTGTCAACCGCGTCCATCACGAGGACCCGATCGACGACTCCGTGCAGGTGCTGCGCGTCGACGAGGCCGACGGGGCGCCACTCGCCGCGGTGGTGAGTTTCGCGTGTCACGGGACGTGCATGGCTGGCCAGGTACCGGACTGGAATGCCGATTTCACCGGTCCACTCCGCGCATCGCTGGATGTGGAGTGTCTCTTTTTGCAGGGCTGCGCCGGAGATATCGCGCCGTGGGACTTCTGGATGGGGAATCCAGCGCCACGCCCGCACACGTACGCCAATCGCGACGAGCTCGGGCGTCGGCTGGCAACCGAGGTTGCGAGTGTTCTGGCTCAGATCAGCACGACCGACAACGCTCCCATTTCGGCCGTTTCACGCATGCTGCCAATGCAGCGACGCCAACTGAAATGGGAACCGGCGGAGCTGCGTGCGGTCGCCGCGTCGTTGCAGGCTCATGGAATGCCCGAATTTCCCGAGCTGTGGGCGGAAGATGTGCACACGGTCAACTCGGCCCAGTTGTTTCCGCTGGCGTACCAGCGCGGAGCCGTGAGCATGTACCAGAACATGCAGACGCGCAAAGATGAACCGCTGCAGGCCGAGGTACAGGCGATCGGAGTCGGCGAGGCGGGCATCGTCGCATGTCCGTTCGAGCTGTTCAACGGCCCGGGCGTGCGCATCCGTTCGGGCAGTCCTTTCACTGCGGCAACGTTCGTGCTCGGCTACTCCAACGATTATCTCGGCTACCTGCCCCGCACCGAGGACTTCGACCTGATCGCCGATATCCCACTGGAGGAAGTCCTGGATCAGGACCGCTATCGCTGGGCGTACGGCATCACCAACACCAACGTGGATCGTGGTGAGCTGGACAAGCTGGTCGACGCGAGCGTCGCCGCTCTGGAGGCCGTACATAGTGACGCACGGACCTCACGCTCAGATACTCCGTAAGCGCGGGTCGAGCACGTCGCGCAATCCATCACCGAGGAAGTTGAAGCCCATCACGGCCAGCATGATCATGAACCCGGGAAAGATCGCCATCCACGGCGAGAGCTGCATGTACTGGCGCGCCTCGCTGAGCATGCCGCCCCAGCTGGGTTCTGGAGGCTGGGTCCCGAGTCCGAGGAAGCTCAACGCAGCTTCGCTCAGGATCGCCTGCGAAAGATAGACGCTCACCAGCACGATCAATGGCGCCAGGATGTTCGGCAGTACGTGGTAGCGGATCATCCGCCAGTCCTGTGCGCCAACCACCCGTGCCGATTCTATGTACGGCTCGGCGCGGACGGCGAGCACAGCCCCGCGCACCACACGAGCAAAAGCTGGAGCGTACACCACTCCAATCGCGACCATCGCCGTGTTGCGACTGGGTCCGACGAGCCCGGCGATGACAATGGCCAGGACGAGACTTGGGAAGGCGGACATGACGTCGACCAGCCGCATCAGAAGATCGTCCAGCCGGCCACCGTAAAAGCCGCATACGATTCCGAGTACACATCCGACGATCAGCGCGATGCCGACCGCGACGATGCCCACCTCGAGCGACACGCGCGCCCCGTATACGATGCGAGAAAAGGTGTCGCGGCCGAGCTGATCGGTCCCGAAGAAGTGGTCGGTGCTGGGCGGCAGCAGTCTCCGCGCGGCCTGCGACGCCGGATCATAATGCGCGAGCAGCGGGGCCGCGACCGCGGCCACAATGGTGGCCAGGACGATAATCGCGCCGCAAATACCGATTGGATTGCGCAGAATCTGCACGCCTTGTGAGCGACGTCGACGTGCGGGCGTAGACGGGCCGATCGCCGCGCCAGTGCCGGAAAGCGGAACGGTGGCTTGCGTCGACGTCATGCCTGTTTGATACGTGGATCGAGGTAGCCATACAGCAGATCCACACTCGTGTTCACCACCACGAACACCACGGCCAGGAACAACGCGGCCGCCTGAACCAGCGGGTAGTCACGATTGAAAATCGCCTGGACGAGCGTATTACCGATGCCGTTCAGGCTGAAGATCACTTCGATGATTACCGAGCCACCCATCAGCGTTCCAACCTGGAAGCCGACGACGGATACGACAGGAATCAACGCATTGCGCAAGGCGTGCCGATAGGTCACCAGCCGTTCGCTGGCGCCCTTGGCGCGCGCAGTCCGCACGTAGTCCTGGCCGAGCACTTCGAGCACGGTGGTACGCGTCATGCGCATTTCGATCGCCATCAGCTGCAAGGCGAGCGCTGCTGCAGGCAGCGCCATCTGCTGAAGATTCCCAACTGGATTCGAAAAGAATGGAACAAACGTGACCGGCGGAATCCAGTGGAAAACCAGTGATGTGAAGAGCAGCATCAGAGTCGCCAGCCAGAAGCTCGGGACAGACAGACCGACAACTCCGGCGATGCGGCTGAGAACATCGGCGGCGGTGTCGCGGCGTGTCGCCGACAGGACTCCGAGTGGGATGGCCACGGCGGTCGCCATGAGGACAGCCAGGATCGTCAGCTCGAGTGTGACCGGTAGAGCCTGTGCGAGTGCGTCACGGATTGGCTGTCCGCTGCGCAGCGAGGTGCCAGGGTCCCCGTGCAGCAGGTTGCCGATCCACTTCAGGTACTGTACTGGCAGCGGGTCAGACAAGCCGAACGCGTCGCGCAGCTTCTGCTTGGTGGCATCGGTGATGTCGACGTTGCCTGCCGTCATCAGGTCGACAACGTCGCCCGGCAACAGCCGCAGCATCAAAAAGATCAGCAGCGACATGCCCAGCAGCGTCGGCGCCAGTAGAAGCAGTCGTCGTGCGGCGTATCGCGCCATCCGTGGTGCGTTGGCTCAGCCGGTGACCCACGCCTCGCGCAGGCCGGTGTTGAAGTCGGTATACGCGACGTACATGTTTTGCAATCGCTTGCGAACGACCTGGTACTTCATGTCCTGGACCAGCGGGATGTGCGGTAGCTCCGTCAAGAGGATCTGCTGCGCGCGAGCATACAACTGTTTGCGGGCGGCCTGGTCGGGCGTATTCAGCGCATCGTCGAGGGCTTTGGTCAGCTCGTCGTTTTGCCAACCGCCGGCGAACCACGCTTGAAAGATGGGCGTGGATGGATTGAACTCGGCGACGAAGCCATTCGGGTCTCCGCGCATCCCGCGTGCAGTAAGCTGTCCGCCCGGGTAGCTGCCATCGCCGTTTTGCTTGGCAAACGTGCCAATCTCCAGTGGCACCACGTTGGCCTTGATACCGATCGCTTTGAGCTGCTCGGAGACCACTTCCGCGGCCTGCGTGATATATGCGGGAGCGGAAATCGACTGCAGCTCGAATTCGAAGCCATTGCTCAGACCGGCTTCTTGCATCAGCTGCTTGGCCTGGTCAACGTCGTACTTCAGGTAATTGTTCGTGAGATCCGCTTCGGGTAGCGGCCAATCGCCAAACCCGGGCGGGATCACACTGCTGACGACGGCGTCCCCGTCGAAGACTTTTTCGATGATGTCCTGACGATTGATGGCGTGGTTGATCGCCTGGCGTACGCGGACATCGTGCCAGGGTTTGGGATCACCCTTGATGGTGAACTGGATCTCCTTGTGCGCCGCGTACAGTCCCTTGAGCACGACCAGGTCCGGATCGTTGGCCAGTGATTTGGCGAGATCCGGTGGCAGGGTGGCCCCGTCGATGGCTCCGGATCTCAAGGCAGCGATGGCCGCCTGATCGTCAGGAATCACCTTCAGGGTGAGGTTCTCGATATACGGCAGATCCTTGTTCCAAAAGTCCGGATTGCGCGCGTAGACAACGCGATCGTTCGGAACGAACTCCACCAGCTTGTAGGGACCCGTACCGATGCCCTGGGTAACGACGTTGACTTTGTCGTAGATATTCTGCGGCGTAACAGGCGAGTACCGCTGCCAGGCAAAGTAACCGATAATGCTGGGGTCTGGTCCGCTCATGTTGATGCGGACGGTGTACTTGTCGACTGCATCGACGCTCGTGATCTTGGGTGGGTACTGCACCTTGATGCCGGGCGGGGGAGGGTTCGCCTGCGCCTCGATTCCCCACTTGACGTCGTCGGCGGTCATTTCCGTTCCGTCGTGAAACTTGACACCTTGACGCAGATTGAACACGTACGTGTGATCGTCAGGCGAAGACCAGGTGGTCGCCAGCGCCGGCTGGACGGCCAGGTTTCGGTCCCACGTCAGCAAAGAGTCGTACATAAACTCTTTGCCCCACATGTTCTGGGTTGGCACGGCGCCGTACGGAATCAGATTGACCGGGTCCGAGTTCAGGGCCCACACGACCGAGCCACCACGCTGGCCACCCGTTGCTGGCGCTGCCTGGGGCGCGGTGGTCGGCTGTGCGACTGCCGTGGGCTGTGTCGCCGCCGTCGGCGCGGGCGTTGGCTGCGCCGCGCTGGCCGGCTGGGGTGCGGCCGTCGGCGCGGTCGGTGGCGGGGGCGCGGTTGGCGCAGACGGAGCGGCCGTGCTGCAAGCTGCCAACATGCCCGTGCCCGCGACGAGCCCAGCACGTACCAACAGTTGACGACGAGTCAAGAACAACGGCATGCAGGCCTCCCGGTCGCGGATGTGGCGTCCATCCTATATCTTGGGACCGCCCGTGGATACTCCTCGCGCCTTTCGCGGACAGACATGGCATGGATTTCAATCCGATTCAGCGCGGGCTGTACACCGGAGTCATCGACACGGACCGGCTTGTGGGCGAATTCGATTCGCCGGACGCAGCATCGTGCTGGACTACGACGTGCCGGTCATCTGTGCTGGAGTCCACGTATCGTAGCGCGTGCCTTGGAGAAAGTCCGGCGGGAAGATGCTTCACGCGAGGCACTCGAATCCGGCGCCTATCTCCGCGATGTCTACGAGCGCTTCGGCG